>JBKBMR010000079.1:0-9126 GCA_046295755.1 Methylohalobius sp. | reverse complement strand
CGCGGTCGTTTTCGGGCGGGAGCGCTGCGGTCTGACCAATCAAGAGTTGGATTTGTGCCATTACTGGCTGTTTATTCCCTGCAATCCGTGCTTTAGCTCTTTGAACGTGGCCGCGGCCGTGCAAGTTGTAACTTATGAGTTGCATTTGACGGGCAGCGAATCGGTTTTATCCGATTCTGGTGACGATCGCTTGGCCACCCAGGCCGAATTGGAGTCGTTTTATACTCATCTCCATCAAGCTTTGGTGGACATCCAATTTCTTCACTCCGCCAAGCAAGGGCCTTCCATCATGCGCCGCCTGCGCCGCCTGTTTGGGCGCGCCCGGTTGGAGAAGAAAGAAGTAGACATCCTGCGCGGGATCCTGACCTGCGCCCAGAGTTCCCATCAAAGGAGGCAGTCATGCTGAAACACCTCACCAGTCTATGTCAACGCTTGCGTGAAGACGTCTTGTGCGTCTTCGAGCGCGATCCTGCGGCCCGTACTTGGTGGGAAGTAATGACTGCCTATCCGGGGGTGCACGCGGTGTGGTTGCATCGCCTCAGTCATTGGCTTTGGAACCACGGCTGGTTTTGGTTGGCTCGCTTTTTGTCATACTTTGTGCGGTGGTGGACTGGAATTGAAATTCATCCTGCGGCCAAGATCGGACGGCGATTATTCATCGATCACGGGATGGGGGTAGTCATCGGCGAGACTGCGGTCATCGGAGACGATTGTACCCTGTATCACGGGGTCACTTTGGGGGGGACGAGCTGGCAAAAGGGAAAACGCCATCCCACTTTGGGTAATGGCGTAGTAGTCGGTGCCGGGGCCAAGATATTGGGACCCATTACCGTGGGAGACCATGCCCGCATCGGTTCCAACTCGGTGGTGCTCAAGGATGTCCCGCCGGCAGCCACGGTGGTGGGAATTCCTGGGCACGTGGTCCACAAGGCCAGCGCCGCCCAGAAAGCAGCCATCGCCAAGCAGTTACGGTTTGATGCCTATGGGCTATCGCCGGACATGCCCGATCCTGTCGCTTATGCGATCAATCACATGCTCGAACACATCCAGGCGTTGGACCGGCAGATCGAAAAACTACGCATGGCTCTGCGCGAAGCTGGGATTACTTTGCCGGAGGTCGAGCTGCCGCCTTTGGAAGCGTGTGAATTGCGCAATGGCGGGGAAGAAAAAAACGCTTAAGTTGACTGATTTAGTCAGATTCAATATAGTGGTTTCATTACAAATTATGGGTGAAAATACTAGCGGAGTCTGCCGTGCGTTTGACGACTAAAGGCCGCTATGCGGTGACGGCCATGTTGGATTTGGCTTATCACAGCGGTAAAAAGCCGGTGACGCTCACCGACATCGCCAAGCGTCAAGATATTTCCCTGTCTTATTTGGAGCAGTTATTCGCCAAATTGCGTCGCGCCGGGATGGTGACCGGAGTGCGCGGTCCAGGAGGAGGGTATCAGCTGAGCCGGCCAGCGGCTGAAATCAATGTGGCCGATATTATCACCGCCGTGGATGAAAGCGTCGATTCCACCCGCTGCGGCGGTAAAGGAAATTGCCAAAACAATCAGCCTTGCCTGACCCACGAGTTGTGGGCAGGGTTGAGCGAGCAAATCCGCAATTATCTAGCCGGCATTAGCCTGGCGGATCTATTGTCCCGACAGACCATACAAGCGGTGGCGGATCGTCAGGAGCGGCAAGTTCAGATGCAGGTCTTGCGGGAAAAGCCCCTATAAAGCATGGTCTATTTGGATCACAATGCCACTACCCCGCTGGAGCCGCGGGTAGTGGAAGCGATGCTCCCTTTCCTTAAGGGATTCTATGGCAACCCTTCGGCTTTGTATCGCTTAGGCAGGCTGGCGCGCGATGCCGTCGAGCAGGCTAGGGCTCAGGTGGCAGCGTTGGTGGGGGTAGATCCTTCCCAAGTCATCTTCACCAGCGGTGGTACCGAAGCCAACAATCTGGCGCTCAAAGGTTGGATCAAGGCGCATCCGGGCAGAGCTGTTGCGGTCAGCTCCGTCGAACACGCATCGGTGCAGGAGGTTGTCCAAGCGCAGGAGCGATGCAATGTCCCCGTGCACAGCTTAGCGGTGGATGCCGAAGGACGCATCCAGGTGGAAGGGTTGGTGAATCTCATTGAGCGCGAGCCGATTGGATTGGTTTCGTGCATGTTGGCTAACAACGAAACCGGCGTGCTTCAGCCAGTAGCGGAATTGGCACAGATCGCCACGGCCAGAGGAATTTGCTTTCATACCGATGCGGTCCAGGCGATCGGGCGGGTGGCGGTCGATTTTAAGGCCTTAGGCGTCCAGATGATGAGTGTGTCCAGCCATAAAATTTACGGTCCCAAAGGGGTTGGGGCATTGATCGTCGATCGTTCTCTGGCTTTGCAACCCTTATTCTATGGAGGCGGCCAGGAATACGGATTGCGCGCCGGGACTGAAAACGTGGCCGGGATAGTGGGTTTTGGCAAGGCGGCGGAGTTGGCCGCTGCCGAGCTTGAGGCTAGGGCAGGGCACGTGCGCGTCTTGCGTGAGCGTCTCGAAGCCGGGCTGGCCGAACTGCCTGGCGTGGTGATTTTCGGACGGGGTGCCCAACGCCTGCCGAATACGGTGTTTATGGGGCTTCCCGGGATCGATGGCGAAACGTTGGTCATGGCCCTGGATCGAAAGAAAATCGCCGTCGCCAGCGGTTCGGCTTGTTCTAGCGGAAGCGGACGGCCGAGCCATGTCCTGCTGGCGATGGGGGTGGAAGAAACTTTAGCCAAGAGCGCGATTCGGATAAGCCTCGGGAAGGATAATACCGAGGAAGATATCATGCGGTTTTTGAGGGCTTTGACTGAGATAGTTCACGGTTTAGGCGTGTAGCAGTAAGTCCGATAATTTTATGAGGATAGACTTATGGCAATCCATCTGACTGAGGCGGCAGCGCGCCGAATTCGGGATCAATTGGCGCGTCGTGGCAAAGGAATCGGTTTGCGACTTGGAGTCAAACGAGCTGGCTGTTCCGGCTATGCCTATGCCGTCGATTATGCTGACGAGGTCGGGCCGGATGATGTGGTGATCGAGAGCCAGGGAGTTAAGGTGGTGATCAGGCGCGACCAACTGGCTTACCTGGAAGGTTTGGAAATCGACTTTCGCCGCGAGGGCTTAAACGAAGCGTTTCGCTTCCACAATCCCAACGCCAAGGCAAGTTGCGGCTGCGGGGAAAGCTTTGCCTTGTAAATATAAGGGCTGATCTAGCCTTGTAAATCGGGAAAAATTCCCATTTTTTTCTCCTTCGCTGGCAGCTATTCTCCTTATTTTTCGTTGGAGGAAGCTGATGCGTGAAGTTATGGCTGGAATCTCGATTCTGGCGCTTCTTGCCGGTCCTGTGCTTGGCGAGTCGGCAGTGGAGCTGGAGAAGATAGAGGTGGTAGAAGAAACCCCCCTAGGCGGTGGCATCCCAGCGGCTAAGATTCCAGCTCCTATCCAGACCGCCACGGGGGAAGACTTGGAAAAGACCCAAAGTTTTTCCATCAGCGACTATTTGCAAAACTATTTAGGCAGCGTTACGGTCAACGACGCCCAGAACAACCCCTTCCAGCCCGATGTGCAATACCGCGGTTTTACCGCTTCGCCGCTTTTGGGCTTACCTCAGGGGTTGACCGTGTATTTCAACAGCGTGCGCTTCAACGAGCCGTTTGGCGATGTGGTCAACTGGGACTTGATTCCGCAAGGGGCAATCGAGCGCTTGGAGCTTCATCCAGGCTCTGACCCGCTCTATGGCCTCAATACCTTAGGCGGGTCCATCGTCGTGCGTTCTAAGACCGGCTTTTCCTTTCCCCGCCACCAAGTGGAAGGCTATGCCGGCTCCTTCGGGCGCCACAGCGAAGCGCTCTCAAGCGGCTGGAACAACGGCCGGTTGGGGTATTTCCTGCACCTTCGCCACTTTGAAGAGGAAGGCTGGCGCGATTTTTCTCCTAGCCAGGTGCGCCAAGCTTTTGGAGTCTTAAGCTTAAGGGAAAAATCGGGCGAGCTCAACCTGACCCTGTCCGGCAACGACAACGACTTGACCGGCAACGGCGCAGTCCCTATCCAGCTTTTCCGGCAGGAGCAACGCGCTATTTTTACCCATCCCGACGAGACCTCCAACCGGATGTTTTTCAGTAATCTGGACGGCAATTTTTGGTTGAATGATAAGATTCAGCTTTCGGGCAACGCTTATTATCGCTTCAACCGCATTCGCACCTTCAACGGCGACGATACCGGTTTTGTGCGCTGCCCGCCGCCTGCGGAGGATTTGATGTGCGACGAGGAAGGAGAAACGCTTGAGGATGTTTTTGGCGAAGAGATTTTAGCGTCTGAGGCGGTCGATTCGGCTACCAACAATATCAGCCAGACGCGCCAGCGCGGCTACGGCACATCCGCGCAGACGGCTTTTTCATATGATTTATTTGGCTTGGAAAACCGCCTCGTCGTTGGTTTCAGCTTTGACCAGGCCCAAATCCGCTTTAATTTCGATACTGAGCTTGCGCGCCTGACTGAAAGCCGCGGTACTGAAGGCAGCGGCATTCTGGTGGAAGAGCCGAGGGTACGGCTTGACAGCGAAGTCACCCATTTCGGCGGTTTTTTCCTCGAGCAGCTGACTCCTTTAGAAAATCTGAACTTGTCGGTTTCAGGGCGCTTTAATGCCACTCACATCGATCTTAAAGACAAGTTTGGCACTGAGCTTTCCGGCAAGCACGTCTTCAACCGCTTTAATCCAGCGGCTGGGATCGCCTATCAGATGCTGCCGGAATTAGGCGTGTATGGACGTTATAGCGCAAGCTCAAGAGCGCCTACGCCGGTGGAACTGACCTGTGCCGACCCCGAGGCGCCGTGCAAACTGCCCAATGCTTTTTTGTCCGACCCACCGTTGAACCAGGTGGTGGCCAGGTCCTGGGAAGCAGGGCTTCGAGGGATATTCGATCGGATTTCTTTAGGTAAGGCATTAAGCACGCGATTTCAATGGCACGCCGGATTTTTCCTGACCAAAAATCACGACGACATCCTATTCATCAGCGCCGGCAATCTCACCAGCGAGGGGTTCTTCAGCAATGTGGGCAAAACCCGCCGCCAGGGGCTGGAGGCAAATCTAGCTGGAGAGTTGACCAATCAAGTAAGCGGGATCTGGTTCAACAAATTGCGCTACGGCTTTTATTACACCTTTTTGGAGGCTACTTTCCGCACCCCGTTTCTAGCTCCAAGTCCCAATAATCCCTTTGCCGATAGCGCTGGAAACATTGCAGTCAGGCGAGGTGACCGGATTCCCGGGCTGCCAGAACATATCTTTAAGTTCAATCTGGATATGGACGTGCTTCCCCCGCTTACGCTTTCTTTGGCTGGAATCTATAACAGCGATCGCTTTTTCCGCGGCGATGAGGCCAATTTAAGCGATCCTGTACCCGGGTTTTGGGTCTTTAACCTGCGCGGGGAGTATCGTTTCAATCGCTACGTGCAGCTATTCATCCGGGTGGACAACCTGTTCGACAAACGCTACCAAACTTTCGGCTTGTTCGGAGAGGCTGAGCGGGTGTTAGGGGATGAGTTTGATGACTCCCGGTTTGTTGGTCCTGGTGCGCCGCGGGGAATCTGGGGGGGAATCCGAGTGCGGATCTAGAAGATCGATATTGTTTTTTATATGGAAATAATATGGTGATTAAACTGGGGATAGAACGAGCGTGAGGAACATCTATAATAGATATCGATCTTACAGATCACACCTTGAAGTTCATCTTGAAAGTAGTTCTCCTCCTCTTTGGCGACCGACAAGGTCGCTTTTTTTTGCCTTAAATAAAGCAAGGTCCGCGCTAGGCGGACCTGTTTTTATTTTTTTATTATTGTTAGGAATCCATCGCTGCACGCAAAGCATGACAGCGTTTTATTATTGTTATTGTTTTTGCTGGACAGGGGACTCCTCCTCTTTGACACATTTTTATTAGATTCCCTGCAGCACGAGAAAGTGTAAACCAAACTTTAAAGAAGTCCAAAATTTTTTTGTGGCATTTGCCACACTTGAGATGGCTACGTCTGTCCATCAGGCAGTTTAAAATGGGCTATCCATAAGAAGCGTGGGGTCCTAAGTGATGGCGCAAGTTCTGGAAGTGTTGAGACGTTGGATTGGAAGCGATGCGCAACGGGCGTTTTATGAACGCTATTGTCCGGAGGCAGTCAAGCACGTGACTTTTGCGATCCGGCCGATGCAAAAAAAAGATCTTAAAGCCGTCGCTGCTATCGAGCAGTCTGCCTATGCTTTTCCTTGGCCGTTGGATGTTTTCAAAAGCTGCCTTAAGGTTGGCTATTCTTGTTGGGTCGGTGAGGTGGGAGATGAGGTGATCGCCTACGGCATCCTATCCGTTGGCGCAGGGGAGGCGCATGTGATGAATGTTTGCGTTGCTCCGCAATGGCAGGGAAGGGGGTATGGCCGAAGAATGATGCAGCATCTCATGCAGGCCGCCCGCGAACACCGCGCCGACATGGTGCTGCTCGAAGTCCGTCCCAGCAACAAGGCGGCCGTCCGTCTTTATCATCAGCTCGGATTCAACGAAATAGGTCGCCGCAAGGATTATTACCCAGCCGCAGGAGGCCGTCGGGAAGACGCGCTGGTGCTCGCCAAGATGCTATGACTTAAAATCATGCGAGCAGCGGCAGATAAAACGATGGCAGAAAGGCGCAAAGAAGTTAGGAAATCATCGACTTTGCGCTGCGAGCCACTGAGTTGCTGGATCGTCTGATTGCCCAGTTCAGTTGATTCCTTATCAATCCTGAAAACTTGCCTGTTTGTCATCTTTCAGCTCCGGTAAGCTGAAGCTGACAGGCCATGCCGTTTCAGCTTCAGATAAATGGACCTGGGAGTCAATCCCATTGCTTTGGCCACGGCATCTATATTGCCGCGATGATTCCGTAGGGCATCGATCAAGCAGCGTTTTTCTTCCTCGGCCAGGACTTGGTGTTTAAGCCTACGCCAATCTAGGGAAGAGAAATCCCCAGAAATTGCCAAGTCCAGCTGAGTCAGTTCCGGACCGTCTGCGAACAGCAAGCTGCGCTCTAAAGTGTTTTCCAGTTCTCGCACATTGCCCGGCCAAGGATGGTAGCGGATTTGTTCCATCACTGAACGGCTGACGCCGGTGATGGGGCGGCGGTATTTTTTGCTCAGCCGCTGCAAGATCAGTTGCACCAAGGCGGGCAGGTCTTCTTGGCGCTCGCGCAGAGGGGGAATCGATAATTTCACCACGTGGATTCGGTAAAACAAATCTTCGCGGAAGGCTCCGGTGCGTACTAGCTCTCCCAAGTCTTGATTGGTAGCGGCGAGGATACGAACGTCGACGGTGAGGGTCCGTTTGCCGCCGACCCGCTCGATTTCCCCTTCCTGCAATGCCCTAAGCAATCTGACCTGAGCGGCTGGGGAGAGCAAATCCACCTCGTCTAGGAACAAGGTTCCACCTTCGGCGCGCTCGAAAACTCCCTGATGGATGTCGATGGCGCCGGTAAAAGCGCCTTTCTCATGACCGAACAGAGTGCTTTCGATCAGGGTTTCTGGAATTGCACCACAGTTGACGGCGATGAAAGGACGGTGGGCGCGGGAACTGAGAGCATGGATCGCTTTGGCAATTAGCTCCTTGCCAACACCGGTTTCCCCCTGGATCAAGACCGTGGCATCCGTGGGAGCAAGCTTGTGGATCGCTTTGACCACCCGCCGCATAGGCGGGGATTCGGCGATGATAGCTGGTTCGACATTGCCCTTGGCTGCTCCGGCTTTGCTGGTCTGCAGCCATAGTTTGTGGAGCTGCATGTCGATCTGAGAGGTCAGGACGCTGATCTCCTCGCGGTGCTGTCGGCTTTCCTGAGGGTTTAAGTATTCTTTCCCGGTGTGGTGCTGGGCCGTGTCCCGATCCAGGTGGATGCAGACCCGGCAGCGCCTATGGCCGCGGGCAATGGATTCGGAAATCTCGACTTTGGCATAACCGAAATTGCGGGCTGCGATACCTCCGAACACGCTGGAGGTCATGCGACACAACTCAGGGAAGTTTTTGACCCCGTCGCCAAATGGGCAGCGGGTGTTGATGACTCGAACGCAGCCAGGCTCGCTGGAGTCGAGAGAGAAGTTACCACCAATCTGGTTTTTTAGTCCTAGGATCAGATCGACATAGCGCTCTACGTTCAAGGATTCCTTGAGACCATGATCCGCGCGGTAGCTTTCTTCGAAGAAGCGTCCAGCACTGTGGGCGATGTGCTCGATGTATTCTGCTCTCTGGTTACCGTACTGTTCACAGGCGTGGAGCAATTCTAGGACAAAAGTTTGAAGAAACAGAATTGCATTGAGATTAGAAAAAGATGAATTTGACATGAAATCTGATTTCTAAATTTGAAATGCTATTTCTCAAATTATAAAAAAATAATCTTAAGTCAGAACAAAAATGGTCATCAATTTGATGGTATGTATTTTGCCGGTTGAAATGACGAGCAAATACATAAAAGGAGACCTGCATGACCTATGAAGATCGTCCCCCGTTAGATCCTCATCCTTTGAGCGAGTATGTCGCCTGGGCGGGCAGACGCAACCGCGGCCCTATTTTAGACCTGCTGCGGGTCAAGCTGCCTAAGGACTGCGGGAAGGTGCTAGAACTTGCCAGCGGCAGCGGGATGCACATTAATTATTTTGCCCCTCATTTTCCTCACTTGACGTTCCAGCCGTCTGACAAGACTGAAGAGACCTTTGAACATATCCGCACGCTGCGCGACGAGTTAGGAAATCTGAACGTCGCCGACCCGATCGTGCTCGATTTGACCAAGACCACGACTTGGCCGAAAGAGGGCAATTACCGGGCAATGTTTTGTATCAACCTTTTTCAGGTGGCTCCGGTTAGCATTGCCGACGACATGATGGCTTGTGCTTTCCGGCTGCTCAGCGAAGACGGAGTTTTGCTGGTCTACGGCCCGTTCATGGTAGACGGCCGCTTTACTACCCCTTCTAACGAGGAGTTTCATAACCTGTTATGTTCCACCGAGGTTCCGGAATGGGGACTGAAGGACGTGGCTGATCTTCGTCAGGCGGCGCAGGCGCATGGATTGACCCTGGCCGAGCAGATTGACATGCCTGCCAATAATTTTACGCTTG
>JBKBMR010000078.1:0-9203 GCA_046295755.1 Methylohalobius sp. | reverse complement strand
GGCAACGGCCGGCTCAAAGCGAATATCGCCTTGCAGGTGGGGATCGTCAGCCGCCACGTAGGGGGGGTTGCTGACGATGAGGTCAAAGCTTTCTTGGGCGAAGGCGCAAAGCCAGTCGCTACGGACGAAAGCGACGTTGGGCACTTTGAGGCGGCGAGCGTTGGACTTGGCTACTTCTAGCGCCTTGGGGCAAAGATCCGTGGCGATCAGGCGCGCGTGCGGTCGCTCCAGCCCAAGACAGAGCGCAATCGCCCCAGAGCCGGTGCCCAAGTCGGCGATTTCCCAGCCCGCATCCGGCGGAATAAGACAAAGTGCCCGCTCCACTAAAAGCTCGGTTTCCGGGCGCGGGACTAGCACCCAAGGTCCGACTTCAAATTCGTGCGACCAGAATTCCCGCCGGCCGGTAAGATAAGCGACCGGCTCACCCTCCAGGCGACGCTCGGTCAGCTGATGGAACCGCTCCACCTGCTCGAACGTAGGGGCAACTTCCGGCCAAGCCAGGAGGTAGGTGCGTGAGCGCTCCATGGCACACGCTAGGAGCAACTCGGCATCCAGCCGCGGGGTCGGGGAGACGCTGGCGAGGCGCTGGCTACCTTGCCGAAGAAGCCAAGCGATAGTGGTCACGTGGCTGCCGTTTCCGCCAAAAGTTCGGCCTGATGTTGCTGGATCAAGGGGAGGATCAGTTCGTCCAGATTGCCCTCCAAGATTTCATTCAGTTTGTAGAGGGTGAGATTGATCCTGTGGTCGGTCACTCGGCTCTGAGGAAAGTTGTAGGTTCGGATTCTTTCCGAACGGTCGCCGGATCCCACCTGGAGCCTTCTGGAGGCGGCCTGTTCGGCTTGGCGTTTGGCCTGTTCGGCGGCGAGCAAGTGAGCCTTGAGGAGCGCCAGCGCGCGCGCCCGGTTCTTGTGCTGGGAACGCTCGTCCTGACATTCGACCACGATCCCAGTGGGAAGATGGGTGATCCTGACCGCCGAGTCGGTAGTATTGACGTGTTGGCCGCCCGCTCCAGAGGAACGGAAGGTGTCTATGCGAAGTTCGGCTGGATTGATTTCGATCTCATCAATCTCTTCAGCCTCGGGCAGCACTGCGACTGTACAGGCGGAGGTATGGATGCGCCCCTGGGATTCGGTCTCTGGGACGCGCTGGACCCGGTGGGTGCCGGCCTCGAACTTAAGGCGAGAATAGACGTTATGGCCCGAAATTCTCAAGATAACTTCTTTGTATCCGCCGTGTTCTCCAGGACTCGCCGCCAAGGTTTCCACCCGCCAACCGCAGCGTTCCGCGTAGCGCAGATACATGCGCAAAAGGTCTCCGGCAAATAGCGCAGCTTCTGCGCCTCCGGTGCCGGCGCGGATTTCTAGGAAAATATTGCGAGCGGCGTGGGGGTCTTGGGGGAGCAGCAGCAATTTGAGTTCTTGTTCCAGTTTTTCCAAATGAGCCTTGGCGCGACTGATTTCTTCTTGGGCCAGCGCCTTGAGTTCGGGATCGTTTTCGGCAAGCAGCGCCTTTGCTCCGGCCAGTTCGGACTCGGTCTTGCGATAGTCCTGATAGACGGCGTAGACTTTTTCCAACTGCGCGTATTCTCGGCTCAAGTCGCGCAGGCGCTGTGGATTTGCTTGGACTTCGGGTGAAGCCAAGAGCGCGGCGATTTCTTCGAAACGCTGGCTGATTTTATCCAGCTTGCTGCGGATGGTTTTCTGCACGGCAGTCAGTTGAGCTTGAACAGTTCGCGCGCGGCAACGATCAAATCATGACGTTGGTGAATGCCGGCTTGCTTGAGTTGGACACTGGGAAGGTGGAGAAGTTTGTTAGTCAAAGTATGGGCTAGAAGTTCCAGCGCTTGCTCTGGGGGAACCCCCTTGCGCAGCGCTCGTCGGGCGCGGTGCAAAGCCTCCTGGCGCAGGCGCTCGCCTTGATCCCTGAAAGCGCGGATCGTATCGCTCGCCCCTTGCGAGCGCAGCCAGGCGAGGAAGTGCTCGACCTCCATGGCGATGATTTCCTCGGCTTTGAGCGCGGCCTCTTGCCTGGCCTGGCGGTTCTCTGCGACGATACCTTTGAGGTCGTCGATAGTATACAGGTAAACGTCCTCGAGTTGCTCCACTTCCGGCTCGATGTCGCGTGGCACCGCCAGGTCCACCATAAAGATGGGCTTGTGGCGCCGCTTTCTGACCGCGTGCTCAATTGCCCCTTTCCCCAGGATCGGTAGCTGGCTGGCGGTGGAGGAAACCACGATATCGGCTTCGGGCAAATGCTCGGGAAGTTCTCTCAAGGCAATGGCGTAAGCGCCAAATTGCAAGGCGAGCGTGCGGGCCCTGTCAAAGGTGCGGTTGGCGACGATTATCCGACCGATGCCCTGTTGGGCAAGGTGGCGCGCAGTCAGCTCGATGGTCTCGCCAGCACCGATCAAAAGCGCCGTCTGCTCGCTGAGATCGGCGAAGATCTGCTGCGCCAAGCGCACGGCGGCAAAGGCCACTGAGACCGGACTTGCGCCGATGGCGGTGTCGGAGCGAACTTTCTTGGCAGCGCTGAAAGCGCGTTGGAATAGCCGATTGAGAGTCTTCCCCAATGCCCCGGCCTGGAGGGCAGCACGGTAAGCGGCTTTCATTTGACCTAGGATCTGAGGCTCTCCTAAGACCATCGAGTCTAGGCCACAGGCGACCCGGAGCAAATGGCGGATAAATTCTGCGTCAGTGTGGAGGTAAAGATAAGGTTCAAATGCGTTTGCAGGAAGGTTCTGAATCTGGGCCAACCAGTCTATCAGCAATTGGCGGTTAGGCAGCTCGGTGGTGCAATACAGCTCGGTCCGATTGCAGGTGGATAAAATCGCAGCTTCGCGCAGGCCGGGTAGAGTCAGGAGATCGCAAAGACACTCGCTCAGTTTATGGGCAGGAAAAGCAAGCTTCTCGCGTACCGCTAACGGGGCTGTGGTGTGGTTCAAGCCTAGGGCGAGTAAGGTCATGAGAAAGACTTGGTTTTAGATCCCATTATTTTTCATTTTAAAAACAAAATATAATTAAACCAACTATCCGCCTCGACCCTCTAAGTTGGTCGCTATACTAAGGAAGGAAATTATCCGTGGTGAAATCTTCGCTGCCCCCCGCTATTTTGGTCTGCTTGGTGTTGACTTTGACCGGCTGTGCTCGCCTGCAGTTGCCGGGAAAAACCCGAGAAGAAGCACTCACTCCGATCACATCCGAACAATTGCGAGAGTTGCCTTTGACTGGTGTCAGCGACCGGGCAGATGTTCTGTATCGCCTGCTGGTCGCCGAGATTGCAGGTCAAAACGGCGATTATGCACTGGCTCTTGAGAATTATTTTGAGGTAGCAAAGCACGTTGCCGATCCCTGGGTGGCAGAGAGAGCCACTCAGATCGCCTTGTATCTAAACGACATCGAAAAAGCCAAGTATGCCGCAAAGCTTTGGCTGGAGCGCGCCCCCCGTTCGTTGGATGCGCATAAGGTCGCACTGATGCTGGCCTTGCAGGCAGGCGAGATGGAGCGGGCAGCGGCTCATTTTTCCCAAGTGTTGGCGCTGGCAGGGCCGAATCAATCTGAGGTTTTGTTAGATATCCTGCGCTTCATGGATCAGAACGTACCCAAAGAGACGGCGCTTGGGGTGATGGCAGCGGTTAGTCAAAGCTTCTCCAAGTCGCCTGAAGTTCTCTATGCCTACGCCATGCTTGCCCTGCGCAAGGGCGAGACCCGGCTGGCTTTGGAGCAAATTTCTCGCGCAGTAGCGTTGCGTCCTGACTGGCCTAGGCTGCGGTTGATGCAAAGCCAGCTTCTCGCGCATCTGGGTGAGGACAGTAAGGCGCTGCAAATTCTCAAGGAATTGGTGAAAAAACACCCAGAGGATGTGCAGTTGCACCTCCTATATGCCCAGCTGCTGCTCAAGCAGCAAGCGTTCAACGAGGCGCTGCTGGAGCTGGAGAGGGTGCTCAAACAGGAGCCGGATCATCCCGATGCCTTATATGCTTATGCTTTGGTCAATCTCCAACAAGGTCGGGACGAGGAAGCCGAGCGCGCTTTGCGCCGACTGCTCAAGCAAGCCAAGTGGCGCAGTGAGTCTTATTTTTATTTGGGGCAGATCGCGGCGCATCAGGGGCAATTGGAGAAAGCGCTTGCCTGGTTTGATCAAGTCGACGAACAAGGGGAGTTGGCCTTTGACGCCCAAGTCCACGCCGTGGCGGTCTTGGCTAAACTGGGGCGGACCCAGGAGGCTTTTCAGCGACTGGATAGGCTGCGCGGCCGTTTCCCAGACCGCAAGCTGCAGCTTTACCTGCTGGAAGCAGAGATCCAAACCAATCTCAAGGATTATCAGGCCGCTTTTGCGATCTTGAGCCAAGCATTGAGAGATTTCCCAGGTCACCCGGATATCTTATACGCTCGAGCTTTGGTGGCTGAGCAGATGGGCAAGGTCAGCATCGCGATCGATGATTTCAAAGCGGCTGTGACCGAGCGTCCCGAGGATGCCAATCTGCTTAACGCATTGGGATATATGTTGCTGGAATACACGGATCAAATCCAGGAAGCCCGGGGTTATCTGGACAAAGCGATCCGGCTCAAGCCTGAGGACCCTGCGGTTTTGGATAGCTATGGTTGGCTTTGGTATAAGCTTGGAGACTATTCTCAGGCACTCAAATATTTGCAGCGAGCCTACGCGCGCAATCCTGACCCTGAAATCGCTTTTCACCTGGGGGAGGTGCTGTGGGCTTTGGGGCGTAAGCAGGAAGCCAGGCGGCTGTGGCGCGAAGTCCTGCAACGGGCTCCTCGGGACGAAAGGGTTCAATCCTTGATCAAGCGCTTCCGAGATCGGCTTGAGCCATGAGTGCTCGCATCGGCTTGGGATTGTTGCTGGCGATCTGGCTGGGAGGGTGCGCGTGGTGGCGCCCGCCTTTGTCGACAGTGGATCAAAAGGAGTTGGCCTGGCTCAAGCGTCTTGACCACTGGCAACTTAAAGGGCGGGTCGGGGTGCGCGGAGAGAAGGGGAATTGGCACGGAAACTTGCGCTGGACCTATCAGGAGGGTCAGGATCGATTAGTCATCTCGGGGCCGTTCGGACAAGGAGGCGTAATCATTCAAGTTTACCCAGATTGGATTAGGATCGAGCAGGCGGATGGCCAAACGCGGGTATCCGATCAGCCAGAAGAATTGTTGGAAGAGGTGCTGGGAGTAGCGGTTCCGCTCACTGCTTTGCGCTATTGGGTTCGGGGGCTGCCAGCTCCGGGCCAAAGCGAGATCGAATCCGGCCCCGATGGCCGGATGCGGCGGTTGCTGCAAGGGGGATGGCAGGTCGAATATCATGAATATCGGGCGGTGGGTCCTTATGCCTTGCCGGCGAGACTGAGTCTGAGCGGACCGCGTGGGATGCATCTGAAGCTGATCGTGGATCGTTGGGAGGTCGGGGTTGAACCCATGCGAGCTTGAGAATTGGCCGGCGCCGGCCAAGCTGAATCTCATGTTGCGTATCGTCGGGCAGCGCGAGGACGGTTATCATTTGCTGCAGACGGTATTTCAGTTTATCGATTGGTGCGACTTCATTTCTTTTACCTGGCTCAAGACGCCGGAAGTGGTCCTGGCTAAGCCGCTACCGGGTGTGCCGCCAGATGTTGATCTGACCGTACGCGCCGCTCGCCTGCTCCAGCAAGTGACAGGGGTCAGGCGGGGTGTCCGGATCACGCTGGACAAGCGTCTGCCGATGGGTGGGGGCTTGGGCGGCGGCAGTTCTGATGCGGCCACCGTGCTGGTGGCGCTTAACGCTTTGTGGAACCTTGGGTTAACCGAGGAAGAATTAATCGGTCTTGGGGTTCGGTTGGGGGCGGATGTGCCGGTGTTCATCAAAGGAGTTGCCGCCTGGGCCGAAGGCGTGGGAGAGCGTCTGACGCCGCTGGATTTACCTGAGCCTTGGTATGTCATCGTGGTTCCGTCTTGTCGGGTGGCAACGGCGGAGATTTTCGCTGCACCTGATTTGACAAGAAATAGTCCTCCTGTCACAATAACAGAATTTCTTGCTGGGGAGCAGACCAACGACTGCCTGCCAGTGGTGCAGCGGATGTACCCTGAGGTTGCCGCAGCGCTTGAGGCCTTATCAAGTTATGGAAAGGCGCGCCTGACCGGCACCGGTGCTTGTGTGTTCGCGGCCTTTTCGGAGCAAAAGGAGGCGCAAGCAGCGGTGGAAGCGCTTGGCCATAAGTGGCAGGCCTTTCTTGCGCGTGGGACCAATCGATCGCCTTTGCTGGGCAAGTTGGTGAAAGCGGCTTAAATGAGAGTTCTAATGGGGCGTCGCCAAGCGGTAAGGCACGGGGTTTTGGTCCCCGCATTCCCAGGTTCGAATCCTGGCGCCCCAGCCATCCACGAGCGTTGCTTTTCCTCCAATCGGCAAGTTCAAGGTGGCCGCATGGACGATGCGGGTTTTATGATTTTTGCAGGTAATTCCAATTTGCCGCTGGCTCAGGGGATTGCAGATAAGCTCAACATGCGTCTTGGGCTGGCCTCGGTGGGTCGTTTCAGCGATGGCGAAATAGCCGTTGAGATCCAGGAGCACGTGCGGGGCAGGGAAATCTTTGTCATCCAGTCCACCCACATGCCCCATGAGAATCTGATGGAACTGTTGGTGATCGTAGATGCCTTGCGTCGGGCGTCTGCTGGAACGATTACGGCGGTGATCCCTTATTTCGGGTATGCGCGCCAGGACCGGCGTCCGCGCTCTGCCCGCGTGCCGATCACGGCTAAATTGGTGGCGAAGATGATCACTTCCGCCGGCGTAGACCGCGTGTTGACCGTAGATCTTCACGCCGATCAGGTACAGGGATTCTTCGATATTCCGGTGGATAACGTGTACGCCTCGCCGCTGCTTCTTGGGGACATCTGGCGCCAGAAGTATGAAAATCAAATCGTCGTTTCCCCAGATGTAGGCGGAGTGGTACGCGCGCGGGCGCTGGCCAAACGCCTGGGGGATGCGGAATTAGCGATCATCGATAAGCGCCGGCCTAGGGCCAACGAGTCCCAGGTGATGAATATCATCGGCGATGTGGAAGGGCGCACCTGTATTGTGGTCGACGACCTGGTCGATACCGCCGGAACGCTGTGCCAGGCAGCGCAAGCGCTCAAGGAGCACGGAGCCGTGCGGGTGGTTTCCTATTGTACCCATCCGGTGCTGTCGGGCCAGGCGGTAGACAACATAGCAGGATCGGCGTTAGATGAGTTGGTAGTTACCGATACTATTCCCTTGCGTCAGCAAGCGCGAGAATGTAGCAAGATTCGACAGTTGAGCGTGGCGGAAATGCTGGCTGAGACGATCCGCCGCATTGCCGTGGGGGAATCGGTTAGTTCTTTATATGTAGATTGATCGTTTGGAGTTATTGAGATGGAAGCAAGTTTTGAGTTCGAAGCCGAAATCAGGTCTGAAACCGGGACTCGGGCTGCACGGCGGCTGCGTAGGGCAAACAAGGTGCCTGCGGTTCTGTATGGGGGAGACCAACCGCCAATAGGGTTGACGCTGACGAAAAATCAGGTGGATAAGAATCTGGAACAAGAGGCGGTGTTTTCCCATATTCTCACGCTTAAGTTTCCTGATGCCCAGGAAGTGCAGGCGATCCTTAAAGACATCCAGCGCCATCCGAGCAAGGAATCGGTGATGCACTTGGATTTCCAAAGAGTCAAGGCCGATGAGGAAATCCGCGTTCATGTCCCGCTGCATTTCGTTGGGCAAGAAAATTCCATCGGGGTAAAAAAAGGCGGAATCGTGTTGCATAATCTGACCGAAGTGGAAGTGGCCTGCCTGCCTCGCTATCTACCCGAGTACCTGGAAGTGGATTTGACCAATCTGGACATCGGGCAGACCATTCACTTGGGAGAGTTAATCGTACCCGAAGGAGTGACGCTGGTGGAGTTGGCGCACGCAGGGGGCGCATCGATTCCGGTAGTGACCATTCAACCGCCGCTGGTGGAAGACCAGGCTGAGACGCCTGCTCAAGAAAGTTGATGCGAATTAAGTTGCGGTGAACCAGTTTGCCTTGTTGGTTGGTCTGGGTAATCCAGGTCCCCGATACTTTAAAACCCGGCACAACGCCGGGTTTTGGTTTGTAGACGAAGTGGCCGACCAGCACGGTGCAAAGTTCATTTGGCAAGAGCGGTTTGGTAGTTGGGAGGCCAATTTTTACCACCGGAACGAAGTGGTGCATTTGCTCAAACCGGCACAATATATGAATCGCAGTGGAGGCCCGGTGGCGGCGGTGTGTCGGTATTACCGAATTTCACCCGAGCGGTTGTTAGTGGCACACGATGAATTGGACTTCGAGCCAGGGGTAGTGCGCTTGAAGAAAGACGGAGGGCACGGTGGACATAATGGCTTGCGCAGCGTCATAGAGCATTTGGGATCAAACCAATTCTGTCGTTTGCGCATCGGGATTGGTAGGCCAAAGCAGGGATCGGTTGTCGATTACGTATTAGGGCAGCCCACTGCAGAAGAGCAAGCCAAGATCCGAGCCGCCATTGCGCGAGCAGTCACCTTGTTGCCTCAACTTCTCGACCAGGGAGTGGAGAAAACCATGAATCTTCTTCACGGATAAGCCGTCTCTGGCGCTATATCTAGTTGCAATCTGGTGCTATCATTTGAGCGGTTGACATAGGCGAGCAAATCGTAAAAAATTATTAGCTCTTTGTTCGGAGGGGTTCCCGAGCGGCCAAAGGGACCAGACTGTAAATCTGGCGGCTTCGCCTTCGGAGGTTCGAATCCTCCCCCCTCCACCAAGTTCGGGGGGTTTGTGCGGGTGTAGTTCAATGGTAGAACCTCAGCCTTCCAAGCTGATGACGTGGGTTCGATTCCCATCACCCGCTCCAATAGCGGGCGGGAACCAGAATACAGCCCATATAGCTCAGTCGGCAGAGCACTTCCTTGGTAAGGAAGAGGTCACCGGTTCAAGTCCGGTTATGGGCTCCAACTGATAAATTCTTATGAGCAGAGCGAAGGGGATTTGTTGTTATGGCCAAGCAGAGGTTTGAGCGGACGAAGCCGCATGTGAATGTGGGGACGATAGGGCATGTGGATCATGGCAAGACGACGTTGACGGCGGCGTTGACGAAGGTATCTGCGGATTATTTTCGTGGGGCGGAGTTTGTGCCGTATGATCGGATAGACAAGGCGCCGGAGGAGCGGGAGCGAGGGATAACGATTTCGACGTCGCACGTAGAGTATGAGAG
>JBKBMR010000077.1:0-9480 GCA_046295755.1 Methylohalobius sp. | reverse complement strand
CAAGGGTATGGCTGTTCGCCATTTAAAGTGGTACGCGAGCTGGGTTCAGAACGTCGTGAGACAGTTCGGTCCCTATCTGCCGCAGGCGTTGGAGACTTGAGGGGGGCTGCTCCTAGTACGAGAGGACCGGAGTGGACGGACCTCTGGTGGGCCGGTTGTGACGCCAGTCGCATCGCCGGGTAGCTAAGTCCGGACGGGATAACCGCTGAAAGCATCTAAGCGGGAAGCCCTCCCCAAGATGAGGTCTCCCAGGATCGTCAAGATCCCTAAAGGGCCCTGGAAGATGACCAGGTCGATAGGCCGGAGGTGGAAGCGCCGTAAGGCGTTAAGCTGACCGGTACTAATGGCCCGTGAGGCTTGACCCTATAACCCTAAAGGGTCTTAAGTACAGCTTCCCTTAAAAAGTTTCGCCTGGTGGCCATAGAGCGCCGGAACCACCCGATCCCATCCCGAACTCGGAAGTGAAACGACGCATCGCCGATGATAGTGAGGACCTCCCTCGCGAAAGTAGGTCACCGCCAGGCTCCTATACCAAAATACCCCCATTCCTAAATGGGGGTTATCCTTTTCAGGAAAGCACCTACCCTAAGGCTAACTCCTCAACCAACGTTCGGCAAAGATATTGGCTGGCAGCGGGGGGCTATAGAGATAGCCTTGATAGAAATCGCAGCCTTGATGGGCTAGGAATTGAAATTGCTCCTGAGTTTCCACCCCTTCGGCCAGCACCTTGATCCCAAGAGCGTGGCCCATGGCGATGATGGCCGAGGTGATCTCGCAGTCTTCTCTCAGATTGGGCAGGTCATCAACGAAACATTTGTCGATTTTGATGATGTCCAGGGGGAGCTGCTTGATCTGGGCTAGGGACGAGTAGCCGGTGCCGAAGTCGTCTAGCGCCAAAGACACCCCAAGCTCGCGTAAAGCCGTCAGCGCTTCAGTGACTGCTTGCCCCTCTTCCATGAGCGCGGTTTCGGTCAACTCCAGCGCCAGGAGTTCAGGGGGAAAACCGGTTTCTTTAAGAATCGCAGTGACTGCTTGGTCTAGGCGGCAGCGATGCAGCTCCTTGGGCGACAGGTTAGCGGCTAGGATCGGTATCGACAAACCCAAATCCAGCCAGGCGCGGCCATGGCGGCAGAGTGCCGCTATGACCCATCGATCCAGCTCGGCGATCAGGCCGGTCTGCTCGGCGATAGGGATGAATTCGCTTGGCAAAATCATGCCGTTTGTGCTTGACCAGCGCACCAGGGCTTCTGCTCCGACGAGCTTCCCATCCCGGTCGCACTGCGGCTGAAAGTAAAGCGTAAGCTGATTTTCTTGCATGGCCCGGCGCAGTTGGTTGGCTACTTGGAGGCGGTGGCGGGTGCGTGCGGTAAGCTCCGGGCTGAAATAGCAAAATTGGCCGCGCCCCTGGGCTTTGGCCTGGTACAGAGCGGCGTCGGCGTGCTGGAGGAGAGTACTGGGATCTTCGCCGTGGTCGGGGTAGAGTGCAATGCCGCAACTGGCTCCGACTCGTACCTCGATTTCCTCGTTCAGTTGCCCGCAGCTTTCGATGTTGGTGATCAGCTCGACCGCCACTCGTCCAGCATCCTCGGGGCTGTTAAGGTTGTCAAGGACCAGGGCAAACTCGTCGCCTCCCAGTCGGGCTAACAGGTCACTCGCGCGCAGCCGCTTTTGGAGACAAGTGCTTACCTGGATCAGCAGGCGGTCGCCCATGTTGTGGCCGAAGCAGTCGTTAACATCCTTGAAACGGTCCAGGTCCAAAAGCATCAGGGCGAACCTGTCACCTTGCCGGCGCGCCTGGGCGATGGTGGAAGACAAGTGTTCGAGCAGCCGGCGGCGATTAGGCAGCGAGGTCAGAGGATCGTGATAAGCGAGAAACTCGAGTTCCTTCTCTTGGAGCTTGCGTTCCACGGTGATCGCTTCAAATTCCAAAGCGTAACCTATGTCGGCAGCAAGCTCCTCTAACAGGCTAAGGTGCTCGGCTTCAAAGAAGCTTTGTTCTTTGGCACAAACGGCTAGCGCCCCGACCGCGCGGCCGCGCACCCGTATGGGAAGCAGTGCCAGCGCCTCTATCCTGCAGCGGACGATCTCCGAGTGCAAGGCGGTATCGTTTATGGCATCGGGCGAGTTGGCCAGCCAGGGTCGGTTGTGGTCTAAAGTCCGCTCACCCAGGCGGGTGAGCGCTTTGCCCAGACGGGATGTCTCGACGCCAGGCGAAGCCGCAAGCAGGACCTGCTGCAGGACTTGGCTGCGCCCATTGCCTAGGCCGATCCAAACTAGCTCGAACCCTCCTTCGCGAAGGATGATCTGGGCGATGCGTTCGAGCAAGACTTTGCGCCCCGGACGGCGCAGGATGAGCTGGTTGATTTGCGACAGGGTGCGGTACAGGCGACTGATTTTAGCAAAGTCCTGGCGGATGCGGTGATGCTCGCTTAGGTCGCGGGTAATGAGCAAAGCTCCCGCGACCTGCCCGATTTGATCGAACAGAGGAACGCCATGCGATTCCACCTGCCGGCAGATCCCGTCCAATCCAGCCAAGGTCAGCTCTATGGTCGGCCCAGGCTCTCCGCGCAGGATTTTTTCTAGCCAGGCTTTGGCGCGCTCCTGGTCGCAAGGGGCGATGAATGCCCACGCCGGGCGCGAAGAAACTTCGGCAAAATCGCTTGCCCCTAGCATTTTGAGCCCGGCGCGATTGATGAATTTGCGGGTGCCGTCGGGGTTGAGGACCTGGATGCAGTCGGGGGCGTTTTCGAGCAGAGTAGCTGGAAGATCGTAGGGCGGCGGCTCGCCTCTGCCATGGGTGCGCGTGCTGAAAGGCAGAAAAAGCGTTTTTAACCAGCGTTGCAGCATCAGGCAATTTCTACCCGATTGCGGCCTTTTTCCTTAGCGCGATACAAAGCCTGATCGGCAGCGTGGAGCAAGGATTCCAAATCGCGCGCTGGCGGGCAAGAACCCACCCCAATTGACACTGTCACTGGCCGTTTTAAGGCCAGGCCTTGTGGCTGCTGGGCGACGAGCGCTGCCCGCAGCCGTTCGGCTAATTTAGCCGCCGCACTTAGATCGGCATTGGGGATAATGGCCAAAAACTCCTCCCCACCCCAGCGGCATAATACATCGCTGGCGCGCAGGGCGTTTTGCATAACGCTTGCTGCGTGCTTGAGCACTTCATCGCCTGCAGCATGTCCTAAGGTGTCGTTGATGCTCTTGAAGTAATCCAAATCGAGCACCATGACGCTTAAAGGACGGCCGTAGCGGTGGGTTTGGGCGAGCTCTTGCGCTAAGCGTTTTTGGGCGTAGCGGCGGTTGGGCAGGCCAGTTAAAAGATCGGTGTTGGCCAGTTGCTCGAGCTTGCGGCTTAAAAGCGTCAATTCCTTGGCTTTGAGTTCAAGTTCGGCGCGCTCTTTGGCCAGCTCCTGTTGCAGCTGGACGATCCTTTGGCCAGCACGCAGGCGGGCCGAGAGCACCTTGAGGTTGACCGGTTTGACGAGGTAATCGTCTATGCCGGCTTCGAACGCTTTGACCAGATCGTCTTCGCTTTCATTGGCGGTGAGCATCAGGATGTAAAGGTGCTTGCCCAATTCCGACTCGCGCAGCGCGCGGCACAAAGATAGCCCATCCATAGGCTGCATTGCCCAATCGGTGAGGATCAGTTGCGGCGGCTGGTTGAATATTGCTTGCAGCGCTTGTTGCCCGTTTTGGCAGGTGCGGACCCGATGGCCTAGGCTCTCGAGCGGCTTTTTCAGGCGCGCCAAGCTCAAAGGATCGTCGTCCACTAATAAGATGTCCAGTCCTGGCAATGGCTTGCCCAGTTCGATTTTAGAGACTGCAGAGAACTCGGTGCGGACTTCTAACAACTGTCCCCAAGCTTGGTAGGCGGTTTTAAGCGTTTGCAAAAAAGCTTCTGACTGATCGGCGGAAATGTCTGCTTCAGCCAAATCTGGAGCGGATTGCTCGCCGATGCACCAAGCGGCAAGCTGCTCGGCCAGACGAAGCTGAGCGGCGATCTGGCAGATCCTGGGATCGGCTGCTTGCTCTTTGGCATTCTCACACGCGACGGCATTGGCAAACACCTCCGGCAGCTTCCAGTCGGCAAACAGAAACAAGGTGAGTTTGGGCGAATTCAAGGCAAAGTATTTGCGCTCTAAGGTGAGCAAGTCGCCGCCTTGGGCCTCAGTCAGGCAGCGCGCGTATTCTTCTGGCCAGGCAGTAGCCAGCGCCAGTTGGCCAATGCGGGCGAGCAATCCCAAGACGAAGGCCTCCTCAGGCGCTAAAACGCGCCGGTGCTCGGCAAGCTTGCTCAAAGCCACCGCACGCGCCAGCGATTTGGCCCAAAAGCGCGGGTAGTCGAACGCCGGGCATTGGGCGATGGGATGGCGTCCCAGGAGCGAGAGCGATAATACTAAGGCACGGGCGGCATTCAAGCCGATGCGGATCAACGCTTCGTGAATCGAAACGATGGGGCGCCTGGGAGCGATCAAGGGGGAGTTGGCAAATTTTAAGACCTTGGCGCTTAAGGCCGGATCGGCCTGGATGAGGCGGGCGATGTCCTCTAAAGGAGCGTCTTCTTGGCTGCTCAATTCCAACACCTTGAGCGCCACTCCCTGCGGCGAAGGCAGGCGTTCGGCGGCTTTGAGTTCGGCAAACAATAAAGCTTCGTCAGCCATAGGCGCGCTCCTTTAAGAGGGGCAACAGCTCACGCAAGCTTTGGGCTAAGCGTTGGGTGTGCTCGCCGCTGGGATCGCCTGTTCCTTGTTTGGCGGCTTGCTCCAAACCGGCCGCTTGGTCTTTAAGGCACAAGGCGCCGATCTGCGCCGCCATGCCTTTGAGCGCATGGGCCGCCTCTTTGAGCGCGGTAAGATCGCCTCGGCGCTGGGCTTCTTCTAAGGCGGCTAGGCATTTGGGGGCTTCTTCTAAAAACAAGGCGATCAGTTCGGCCAAAAGTTCTTGGTCGCCGTCTAGGTTCTGCAAGGCAAGCTCGCGGTCGAACAACGGTAGGGGTAAAATATTTTTCGCCCCTTCCGGCGGCCCCAAGAAACGAACGAGCACTTGTTCCAGCGCTTGGCGGGTGATTGGTTTGGCAAGGTACTCATCCATGCCGCAAGCTAAACATTTTTCCCGCTCGCCTGCGCCGGCGTGGGCAGTGAGCGCCACGACCGGGACGCGCTTTAGTCCTTGTTCGCGTTCTTTAGCCCGCAAAAGGCGGGTGGCCTGATAGCCGTCTAGGACCGGCATCTGGCAGTCCATGAGCACCAGATCAAAGCGTTCTTTGGTTAACAGACTTAAGGCTTCTTGGCCGTTAGCGGCCAGTTGGTATTGAAGCGCAAAGCGCGCAAGGAGCTTGGCGATCACTTTTTGGTTAACGAGGTTGTCTTCGACGACGAGTACGCGCGCCTTAGGCCAGGTGGGCAAATCATTTAGGGCAGGGTGCGCGGAATCGTCAGCGTGCGAGGCGCCAAACAGGCTTTGTAACACTTCGCTCAGTTTGCTGCGGCGTATGGGTTTGAGCAGGCAGGCGTCGATGCCGGCCTGTTGGCGTTGCTCTAAGCTGAGCAGGGTACCTGAAGTCAACAGCACGCGTTTGCTGGCAGCAAGCTTAGGCAAGGCTATCAGCGCCTTAGCCAGTTCTAAGCCGTCCATACCCGGCATATGGCCGTCGATGACTAGGAGATCAGGGGGGGATTGGGCGGTCAAATAAGCCAGCGCTCTGAAACCGTCTTCGGCTTGCGCGACTTCCCAGCCCAAGTAGGTGAGATAGCTGGTTAAAATTTTGCGGTTGGTGGCGTTGTCGTCTACGATCAGGGCGCGTTTGCCGGTAAGTGGTGACACGCGTTCAAAAGGTGCGCCTTCCCCAGATGGAGGCAGAGGCAGTTCAAAAGTGAACGTGCTCCCTTTGCCTTCGGCGCTTTCTACCCCGATCCAGCCGCCCATCGCTTCGACTAGCTGGCGGCAGATCGCAAGGCCTAAACCTGTGCCGCCAAAGCGGCGGGTGGTGGAGGCATCGGCCTGGGTGAAAGGCTGAAACAGGCGCGCCTGCGCTTCGGGGGCAATGCCGATGCCCGTGTCTTGCACCTTAAATCGGACTGTTTCGCCTTGGGCGAAAATTTCGACCGTCACCTCGCCGCGTTCGGTGAATTTAATCGCGTTGCCGACTAAATTGGAGAGCACCTGGCGGATGCGCGTCGGGTCACCTAAGCGTTGAGACTCGACGGAAGGCGGGATGATCAGATTGACCTCTAGCCCTTTGGCGTGGGCGCGAGGCGCTAAGACAGAAAGCGTCTCCTCAACCAAGTCGACTAGATCGAAAGGCACTTTTTCGATCTCTAATTTGCCCGCCTCGAGTTTAGAGAAGTCCAAAATGTCGTTGAGGATTTCAAGCAGCGCCTCGGCTGAGGCTAGGCAGGTATGGACCAGATCGCGTTGCTCAGAAGTCAGCTCGGTGTCTTTTAGCAGCTCCAGCATCCCGAATACCCCATTCATAGGGGTTCTTATCTCATGGCTCATGTTGGCTAAAAACGCCGCTTTGGCTTGGGCGGCGCGCATGGCTTCGTCGCGCGCTGTCTGAAGAGCCTGTTTGGCTTCCTCGTGCAAAAGGGCCAAAGCCAGCATCTCGCCCACTTGGGTCAGAAACGCCAGCCGGCTTGGGTCTTTGGCGGGATAAGGATCGGTATACAGGAACAAAACGCCTGAAATATTTTCCTGATAGCAGAGTGGGACAATATAGTGTCCGTGAGGCTGCATGTTGGTAAAGCGCCGTTCGTGGCGCGGATCGCAGAAGCAGTCGTCAGAAACTAAAACTTCCCTAGCAAGCGCCGCTCGCCCGCACAGGCATTCGCCGAGCGGGACAAACTGCTCCTTGGTACGAAACTCCTCGGAGAACTCGCCGTGGAGAAGATAGAGGCCAAGCCCTTCGCCTTGGCGTTGGAACAGCCCGCCTTTGCGCTGTAAGGCCATATCGGGAAGGTCAAAGAGAATTTCTAGTACCTGAGTCAGCCGATCTTGGAGCGGGAAGGGGGAGGCCAAAACTTGGGCAATGGCAAGGCGCGCTTGGGTGTCTTGCTGCTCACGGCGTTCGCGCGCCTCTTTCTCGACCTCAGCCGAGACGTCGCGTTGGATCTGGATATAGCCTGACAGCGTCCCTTGCGGGGATAAAATCGGCGAGATGTTTATCTCTGCCCAGTATTCGCAAAGGTCAGGCGCTTGGGCTTGACCTTCGATCGGGAGCGGAAAAGAGGAACGACCTTTGCGGCGCTGCAAGACCCTTCCCGACCAGGAATGGCCGGATGCAAGCGCTTCAGCCATCGCTTGGAGGGTCTTGCGGCAGGCGCGGGGGCTGTCTAGCGCGTCGTGGGGCGTGCGGCTTAACAGCTCTTCGGCGGTAAATCCGGTCGCCTCAAGCAGAGTGCGGTTGGCAAAGCCGATTTTGCCTTTGGGGTCGGTGAGTAAAATCATTTCCCCGCAAGAATCTAAAGCTTGCCGCAGCTCGCCGATTTCTGCAGCACTTTGCCAGTGAGCGGCCAAGGTGCGTTTGAGCGGTCTTAAACTTGAAAACCACACGGCAGGCGTACCGAGGAGGGTCAGCAAAGCTGCATCGACAAAAGGCTCTAAAACGGGATTTAGGCTTAGCCCAAATCGAGGCAAAATAGTCAACCCCCCTATGATTGCCGCTTCCACCGTAGCGATGGTCACCATCAATCTAAAAAAAGGCCGCGCTAATGAAATCATTTTGTCTTTAAGACAAGTTCCCTATTCTTTTTAAAAATAGTCCAAGATCGAGCGTAGGCAAGGGACTTTTTAGCCCATCCCAATGGACTATGAAATTGCCGCCTGGGGGCAATCAGCCGAAACGCCCGGTGATGTAGTCTTCGGTTAAAGGATGGCGCGGATTGGTGAAGATCTTGGCGGTAGGGCCGATCTCGATCAGCCGGCCCAAGTGAAAGTAAGCGGTGCGCTGGGAGACGCGCGCGGCCTGCTGCATGTTGTGGGTAACGATGACGATGGAGTACTTATCGCGCAGCTCGTCGATCAATTGCTCGATGGTTGCGGTGGCGATGGGGTCTAGGGCCGAACAGGGTTCGTCCATGAGCAACACTTCTGGGTTGACCGCGATCGCCCGGGCGATACACAGGCGCTGCTGTTGGCCACCGGACAGGCTGGTGCCGGGCTGGTCGAGGCGATCTTTGACCTCCTTCCACAGCCCGGCTTTTTTGAGCGAGTCCTCGACAATTTCGTCCAGTTCGGTGCGATTTTTCGCCAAGCCGTGGATGCGCGGACCATAAGCGACGTTGGCGTAGATCGATTTAGGGAAAGGATTGGGTTTTTGAAACACCATCCCCACTCGGGCGCGCAAAATTACAGGGTCTAGCCCGTCGCGGTAGATGTCTATTCCATCGAGCTTGATCTCTCCTTCCACCCGGCAGCCTTCGATGGTGTCGTTCATGCGGTTTAGGCACCGCAAAAAAGTGGATTTGCCACAGCCTGAAGGCCCGATCAGGGCGATTACCTCGCACCGGCCGATGTCCAGATTGACGTTGAAGATCGCCTGTTTTTCGCCGTAGAACACGTTGACGTTACGGCAGGTCATGCGCGGATTGGGGACAGTGTAGTCGCCGATGGCGGTCTGCGGCAATTCCTCAAGCTCACTGCGCGTGGCAGGTCCCGGCGCGGGGGTTGCCGATGACTTAAAGGGAAACTCGGTCGCAAAGGTTGGGTCGCTTAAGTTTGGCATAGTTTGTTTAGGTTTTTACCAACGGCGCTCGAAATGCCGGCGTAAGAAAATCGCCAGGGCGTTCATCAGCAGCATGAATAGCAATAATACGATGATGGCAGCGGCGGCGCGCTCGATAAAGCCGCGTTCGGCGCTATCAGCCCAAAGGTAAATCTGCACCGGCAGGGCAGTAGCCGGATCGAGGAATCCTTTGGGAATATCGACGATGAACGCCACCATCCCGATCATCAACAGCGGTGCCGTTTCCCCCAAAGCGCGGGCGGTGCCGATGATAGCGCCGGTGAGCATCCCTGGCAGGGCCAGGGGCAGCAGATGGTGCAAGACCACTTGCATTTTCGACGCCCCAATCCCCAAGGCGGCGTCGCGGATCCAGGGCGGGACGGCCTGAAGCGCCACTCGCGAAGCGATGATGATGGTGGGCAAAGTCATGAGCGTCAGCACCAGCGCGCCTACCAGAGGAGTCGAGCGCGGCAGGCCGAAGAAATTCAAAAATACTGCCAATCCCAGCAAGCCAAAGACGATCGAGGGGACCGCAGCCAGGTTGTTGATGTTGACCTCGATCAGGTCCACCCAGAAGTTTTTCTTCGGCGCAAACTCTTCCAGGTACACAGCAGCGGCAACGCCTAAGGGGAAAGATAAGACTAGGGTCAGGCCGATGGTGTAAAACGAGCCCAGAAGCGCTCCCAGGATGCCGGCCATCTCCGGTTCGCGCGAGTCGCCGGCGGTGAAAAAAGTGGTGTTAAAGCGCTTTTTAAGCC
>JBKBMR010000076.1:6302-9516 GCA_046295755.1 Methylohalobius sp. | reverse complement strand
AGCCGATTACGCCTTGGCCAACACCGCTTTGAGCCGGCTGAGCGAAGAATTTCAGGCCAAGCATCCCAACTGCCGTTGCCTGGCGCTGGAATGGTCAATCTGGTCCGGGGTAGGGATGGGCGAACGCTTAGGTAGGGTGGATGCGCTGCTCCACCAAGGCATCAGCCCCATCTCGTCGGAGGCGGGCGTTTTCTGGCTCAAACGCTTGCTTGGTGCGAACACGCCGGTACGGGTTGTGGTCAGCGGCCGCTTAGGCCCCAAGCCGCCACTGCCCTTGGTGCCCCAACTTGAATTGCCTTTTTGGCGCTTCCTCGAAAACCCCAGGCTGTTCTATCCAGGCATAGAACTGGTGGTAGAAGCAGAACTGTCCCCTGCGTCCGACCCGTATCTTGACGATCACGTACTCCAAGGCGAGCGCCTGCTGCCGGCGGTGCTCGGGCTGGAGGCGATGGCGCAAGCCGCATGCGCAGTGACCGGCAGGGTCGAGGTTCCAGCCTTTGAGGAAGTGCGGTTCCTGCAGCCGATAGTAGTCGCTGAAGCGGGAATCACCTTGCGCCTTGCCGCTTTGGTGCGCGACCAAGACACCGTAGAGGTCGTCTTGCGCAGCTCCCAAAGCGGATTTCAGCGCGACTGTTTCCGCGCCATCGGTCGCTTCTTTTGTCCTCAAAAGGGCACGGCACGTCGTGCCCTTACCCCCTTTATTCCGCTTGATCCCAAACAAGACTTATACGGCAAGCTGCTATTCCAGAAGGGGAGATTCCAGCGCCTTAAAGGCTATTGCAAGATCGAGGCTTTCTCCTGTCTAGCCGAGATCGCAGCGGCTGAAGAAACCAACTGGTTTGCCCGCTATTTGCCGCAGAAGCTGCTTTTGGGCGATCCAGGTTCGCGCGACGCCGCCATCCACGCCGTCCAATCCTGCATTCCCCAAGCCCAAATTTTACCTATCGGTATCGAGCGCTGGTTGCCTGGTGACTTGAACGCGCCGGGACCTTGGACGGTGGAAGCCAACGAGCATTGGCAGAAAGGCGAAGTCTTCTGCTACGAGTTGGCGGTTTACGGCGCAAACGGTGTGCTGCGCGAGCGCTTTGAAGGGCTGCGGCTGCGCCGGATCGGGGAGGTCGCGCACCGCAGCTGGCCTTTAGCGCTGCTTGCCCCTTACCTGGAACGGCGCGTCAAGGAATTGACCGGCACCAGCGTCCGCCTGACTTTAGGAGAAGACAAGGCCGCAATACATCGCGCCCTAGAAGAGGCGGCGGACATTTTCCGGCGGCCGGACGGCAAACCCATCGCTCTAAATGCAAAAGCGGTCTCAGCGGCTCACGCTGCTGGAATCACCTTGGCCGCAGCGGGGCAAGCACCCGTAGCGTGCGACTTGGAGATCGTCGCCGAACGCCCTTGGCGCGAGCTTTTAGGGGGGCGCTATGGATTGGCGGAGTTGATCGCGCGCCAGGGGCAGGAAGACTTCAACGCTGCTGCTACCAGGGTGTGGACGGCCATAGAGTGCCTGAAAAAAGGCGGATTTTCCTGGGATACGCCGGTGCTTCTTCACGCCTTGGAACCAGACCGCTGGGCGGTCCTCAAAGCCGGCTCTTGGACTATCGCCAGTTGGTCGGGAGCGCTTGAAGGGTTTGGGCCTGTGGCGGTGGCGATCCTGGTCGCCGCTTCCCCTTAAATCTATGCGCGCCTTTGAATACCGCCACATCGTCAGCTTCGAAGAGACCAACCTGGTCGGCAACGTGTACTACACCAATCACTTGCGCTGGCAGGGGCGAGTGCGCGAGCTCTTCCTCAAAGAGCACGCCCCAGAGGTCTTGGGGGAGTTAAAAGGCAAGCTGGCATTGGTCACCACGCGCGTAGCTTGCGAGTACTATGCCGAGCTTTGCGCCTTCGACGAAGTCCTGATCCGCATGCGCGCCGGGCAAATCACCCAAAACCGCATTACCATGCAGTTTGAGTACCTGCGCCTGGATGCCGGCGGACGCCAAGAACTGATCGCTCGCGGCGAACAGCAGATCGCTTGTATGCGCAGGCAGGGCGAACGATTGGTGCCTACGCCGCTGCCTAAGGCGCTTCAGGAAGCGCTGGCCCTTTACCGGTAGAGTCTAGCCATCGATTGCCACAAAAAGGCCCTCTTTAAGCCACCGCTTGAGCAATTCAGCCGCATAACGGGCCACGTCGACTATCGGTTCCCCCTGTAAGAGCCCCTCACAGACTTCGGCCAACGCCTTGCCGGCTGAAATCGCCTCCAGAGCGAAACGTTCAGGAGCAGCCAGGGAACGGAAAAAAAAGCGCAGCTTTTTGCGCCAAATGAGCCAGGACACAGGTTCTCTTAGCTGGGAGCCATCAGGCAGCGCCCTAGCTTCTTCTAAAGCTCGCCATACCTGGGGAACAGGATGAGCCAAAGTCAGCAAATAGGCGCTAGGATGCAGCTTAAAGCGCAGCCCTGGCCAACGCACCGCCGGGATTTGGGCGAGGGCTTGGGAAGTGAGCGGCTCTGCGTCGGCGCTGTCAAAAGCCAGATTAAGCGTCCACTCAAACAACGCCATCTCCGAAAGCTCAGGCTGCGCACGATACGGATCAAAGCGCGCCAAAAATTCCGGCAAGTGCTTTCCCACCCAGCGCAGCGAGCGCTCGCGCGAAGGGAAAGCGGCAAAATAAGCCAAAGCCAGGCGAACAAAAGCCTCCTCTCCAAGCCAAAGCTTCAGCTTTGGGTAATCGGCCGCCAAAGCCTCAATCAAGCGCAGGCGATAGGCGTTGCGATACACCGCCAAACCTTTGGCTTCATCGCCGGCCAAAAAGGGCGGAACCGATAGCTCCTCATCTAAGATGGCCGCCTTAAGCTCACCTTGCACTTCGGCCAAGCTTATGCCGCCTGGCTCCACAAAGGTTTGACCAGACATCGCGCCTGCTCCAGCTCAGAAAGCAGTTCGGGCAATGGTGGGATGTTATCGTCGCGCTCGATCATCGTCGAGACCGGGCCAAGCTTACGCGCGGCAGCAACAAAAAGCTCCCAGACTTCGTCGCGTATTGGGTGGTCGTGGGTGTCGATGACGATGTCGCCTAAATCGGTATGGCCAGCCAGGTGAAACTGAAAGACGCGCTCAGGCGGGATGGCAGCGAGATAAGCCAAGGGGTCAAAGCCGTGGTTGCGGGCGCTGACGTAGACGTTGTTGAGGTCGAGCAGGATCAGGCAGTCGGCGCTTTCGGCCACCTC
>JBKBMR010000076.1:0-6204 GCA_046295755.1 Methylohalobius sp. | reverse complement strand
GGCGCAAAAATTCCCACTCGCTCAACTCCGAACAGCGATAGCTTAGATAGCTTGAGACGTTCTCGAGCAGAATGCGCTGTCCCAAAAACTCCTGCACCTGGCAGACCCTTGCCACCACATGGCGCAGAGCTTCCTCGGTGTAGGGAAGCGGCAAAAGATCGTGCAGATTGATGCCACCTACCCCAGTCCAACACAGATGATCGGAAACCCAGACCGGCTCGACCCGCTCGATCAGGGCTTTAAGCTGCTTTAAATACCCCCAATCTAGGGGATCTGCGCTGCCAATAGACAAGGACACCCCGTGCATGACCATAGGGTAATCCGCGCGGATCCGGTCTAAGTAATACAGGGGTTTTCCGCCTGCGACCAGGTAGTTCTCGGTCAGAATCTCGAACCAGTCTACGGCAGGTTTGTCGGCAAGGATGGCCTCATAGTGCTCCTTGCGCAAGCCTAAACCGAAGCCCAGAAAAGGGCGCCCAGTCATTTACATGCTCGGTTTTCCGACCTGGCCGCCTTGCGCCTCGCACTCCTTTAAGCTCACGTATTTGAATCCCTGCCCCTTGCAGCTGTTCATCCCCTTGCACGCATTGCGGGGCGTTGCGCAATCGGATTGGCCTTTGCAAGCGTTGATGCCGAAGCAGGCGACTTTGGCTTCGGTGGGTTGATCCGTCCCTGGGGTCATCTGTAAAGTTTTTTGCTCCTGCGCCGATCCCTCTGTCCCTTCTTCCCCCACCGGTTGAATGGACCATTCCACCGCCTCGAACGGCTGCTCTTCCGGGGACTGAGCTTCAGCCTGGCTTTGTGGCCCTTTGCCAGTACAAGCGGCGTTGAAAATCGCTGCGACCGCAGCGGCTAACGCCATCCCTTTGGATGGATTGAGCTTGCTCATGAACGTCGACTCCTAAATTCAAATCGATAGCGCCGGGAAGCTCCTTCGTCCAGGCGCACACCCATTCCATGCCAATCCACTCCCTGGACCGGCGTAACCATTTGTTGCACACAATGGGAAAAATCTCACGGCTTTGAATGCTGCCTGCCGATTTCACGGAAAAAATATCGTCCCCACAGATGGACATATTGAATACCGCTGATTATTGTCGTCGCACTGACTAGGTAAATCAATCCACTCAGCCACAGCTCAGGAAGCCCACTTACCCCGTGATGCCAAAACAGTGCAAGCAGCAAAACGATTTGGCACAAGGTGTTGAACTTGCTCGTCCAGGTAGGTTGGCCTTCAAACGGATGCAGGAATACATAATAAGCTATTCCTCCCAGCACGATGATCAGATCTCTTCCTAGTACCAGACCCGCAAGCCATCCGGGCAAAATCCCTATCCAAGCGCCGGCCAAATAGCAGCCGACCATAAGCAGCTTATCGGCGATTGGGTCTAGAAGCGAACCAAAGCGGCTGATCCAACCGAAGTGCTTGGCCAAAAAACCGTCTAAAGCATCCGAAGCGCCGGCGATAAAAAACAAGCCCAGAGCTAAGTCGAGGCGGCGCTCCAAGATCATGGAGATGATTGGCCAGACCAGAAAGATCCGCAGCACAGTGATCAGATTGGGAATCTGTCTTGTGGAAAACCATCCAGTCATTGCCAATCCATCCTCTTCTACTTCCGAATTTCGTACAATAGCAGCTTGAATCTGGCGCGCAACTTCAAATCGAAGAGGTTTTCCTTGGACCGATCTCCCCTAGACTACAAAAGCGCCGGCGTGGACATAACCGCCGGAAGCGCCCTGGTGGAAAAAATCAAGCCGTTGGTCAAGCCAACCTTCCGCCCAGAAGTATTGGCTGAACTTGGAGGTTTCGGCGCCCTGTTCGAGCTTCCCCAAAAGCGTTATAAACACCCGGTCCTGGTGGCCAGTACCGACGGTGTGGGCACCAAACTCAAGCTCGCTATGCAGCTCAACCGCCACCAAACCGTTGGTATCGACCTGGTGGCGATGTGCGTCAACGACATCGTCGTCCAGGGCGCAGAACCCTTGTTTTTTCTGGATTACTTTGCTACCGGCAAGCTCGAGGTGGAACTCGCCGCCGAAGTCATCGGAGGTATCGCCAAAGGATGCCAACTGGCCGGTTGCTCCCTGATCGGTGGAGAAACCGCGGAGATGCCAGGCTTCTACAGCGGCGGGGAATACGACCTGGCTGGCTTTTGCGTCGGCATCGTGGAAAAAGACAAGCTGATCGACGGCCGCCGCGTCCAAGCAGGAGACGTATTGTTCGGGCTGGCTTCTTCTGGCCCGCATGCCAACGGCTACTCTTTGATCCGCAAGATTCTTGAACTGAAGCGGATCGACTTAAGCCAACCCTTGGCGGGGAAACCCTTGGCCGACTGGCTGCTGGAACCGACCCGCATCTACGTCAAACCGCTGCTTGAGCTTGTCGTCACCCATGAAGTCCACGCCCTGGCCCACATCACCGGCGGCGGGATCAGCGAAAACCTGCCGCGGGTATTGCCAAAACATCTGGCTGCGGTCATCGACTTGAGCAGTTGGGAGTGGCCGCCGATTTTCACCTGGCTTAAAGAACAAGGCAATATCGAGCTTAAGGAAATGCTACGCACCTTCAACTGCGGCATCGGCATGATCGCTTGTGTTCCTCCTAGCCAAGCAGATTCCGTGCTGGCCAAACTCCTTGCCTCGGGGGAGACTGCCTTCAGGATCGGCAAGATCGTTCCGCGCCAAGATCAAAGAATCCGGTATGTAAGCTCGTAACCAGCTGAGCTTTCTTGAGCCAGCCGCCCAGCCAGCCAGGGCAGGACTTGCCGGCAATGGTCGGGCAAGACCCAGGGTGGGTTCAAAACGATCACCCCGCTGCCGAACATGCCCTCGCCTGAAGGCGAGCGGACGCGAAGTTCGGCCTTAAGGTAATTGTCCGGCACAAGCCGCACAAGCTTATCCGCCATCCTGATGGTCCGCACATCGGCTAGGAGCGGGTACCAGATCAGATAGATTCCTTGGGGGAAACGTTTAAGCGCCACCTTGAGCGCTTCAATTACGCGCAGGCAATCCTGCTTGACCTCATAGCTCGGATCGATCAGGATACACCCCCGCCGCGACGGGGGCGGTAGCAGGCGCAGCAGTCCATTAAAGCCATCCTCTCGGTAACAATGCACGCGCCGCCTTTGGGCGAAGGTTTCAGTCAGACTGGCGTAGTCCGTTGGATGGAGTTCGAACAAATGGAGTCGATCCCCGCTGCGGGCCAGACGCTGCGCCAATGCCCCTGAACCGGGATACCAGCGCAGCCTGCCCTGTGGATTGAAAGCCTCGACCAGCTTTAGGTAAATAGCAAGCTTTGCAGGAGCTGAACCTCTATCCTGCCACAATCTGCCGATGCCATCTCGGTACTCGCAGAGCTTGCGGGTATATGCCGATTCAAGATCGTTGATGCCGCCTCCGGCGTGGGCGTCGATATACGCCCAAGGAGCCTCCTTCGCATTGAGGTAACTCAAGACTTCGACCAACAACCAATGCTTGAACACATCAGCGTGGTTGCCAGCGTGAAAGGCGTGGCGATAGCTCAACATAACCAGCCAGTTAATATTTGACAAAAAACCTGGAAAATTCGCCAGTATAGGCCGCCTCTTCGACCTCTACCGAGCTCACCCGAGCCGCCGGCGGTCCTTGGTGGCACCAGGCGAGCAGCTTTTTAAGGTCGTCCTCCTTGCCTTCGGCGAGGATTTCCACCCGCCCATCGGGTAGGTTCCTGACCCAGCCGGTCAGCCCTAATTGTTGAGCCACTTTTACTGCATTGGCGCGATAAAATACTCCTTGGACTTTGCCTGCTACCCATAGGTGCCAACGCTTTTTCATCTTGCCTCCCTAAACAAAAAGCCCCATCCTAACGGATGGGGCTGAGAGCGCTTAAGTTCTGGACCTAAATTACATTTCTTCTGAGGCCGGGATCGACGGCTTGGACTCCTCCTTAGGAATCTCCGCCACCATCGCCTCAGTGGTGATCATCAATCCAGCCACGGAAGCGGCGTTTTGCAGGGCGCACCGGGTCACTTTCGTAGGATCGATGATCCCCATCTCCATCATGTCGCCGTACTCGCCGGTAGCAGCATTGTAACCGAAGTTACCTTGTCCTTCAGCGACTTTGCTATAGACCACCGAGCCGTCCTCGCCGGCGTTCTCGGCAATCTGGCGCAGCGGGAATTCCAAGGCTTTAAGCGCGATCTGAATTCCCACATCCTGGTCGTGGTTGGCGCCTTTAAGACCTTTGAGCTTTTGCTGCACCCGCACCAAAGCCACACCGCCGCCTGGGACAATGCCTTCTTCGACCGCTGCCCGAGTAGCGTGCAAGGCATCCTCGACACGGGCTTTCTTCTCCTTCATCTCGACCTCGGTGGCAGCACCGACCTTGATCACTGCCACCCCACCGGCCAGCTTAGCCAACCGCTCCTGGAGCTTCTCGCGGTCGTAATCGGAGGTGGTCTCCTCGATCTGGGCACGGATTTGTTTGATCCGTCCTTCGATCTTATCCTTGCTACCGGCACCGTCGATGATAGTAGTATCCTCCTTGGTCACTACCACCCGTTTAGCCGTACCCATCTGGTCTAAGCTGGCTTTTTCCAGATTCATACCCAGCTCTTCGGAGATCACCATACCGCCGGTAAGAATGGCGATGTCTTCCAGCATCGCTTTACGGCGATCGCCAAAGCCCGGTGCCTTCACCGCACAGGACTTGAGGATACCGCGGATGTTGTTGACCACTAAGGTCGCCAGGGCTTCGCCTTCGACGTCTTCGGCGATGACCAACAAGGGCCGACCCGCCTTGGCTACCTGTTCCAACACCGGCAGCATATCGCGAATGCTGGAAATCTTCTTGTCGTGGATCAGGATGAGCGGGTTCTCCAACTCCGCGCTCATATTTTCTTGATTGTTGATGAAGTAAGGCGAAAGATACCCGCGGTCGAACTGCATCCCTTCTACGACCTCCAATTCATTCTCCAAACCGGAGCCTTCCTCGACGGTGATCACGCCTTCCTTGCCCACTTTCTCCATCGCCTCGGCGATCAATTTCCCGATGGCTTCGTCGTTGTTGGCGGAAATGGTACCGACCTGGGCGATGGATTTGCTGTCAGTGCAGGGCACAGAGAGCTTTTTGAGTTCCTCGACCGCAGCGGCCACCGCTTTGTCGATCCCGCGCTTTAAGTCCATCGGGTTCATCCCGGCGGCGACGCCTTTTAAGCCTTCGTTGAGGATGGCTTGGGCGAGCACCGTAGCCGTAGTGGTCCCATCACCGGCCGCATCGGAGGTTTTGGATGCGACCTCTTTGACCATCTGCGCGCCCATGTTTTCGTACTTGTCCTTCAACTCGATTTCCTTGGCCACAGATACCCCGTCCTTGGTCACCGTGGGCGCCCCGAAAGACTTTTCGAGCACCACGTTGCGCCCTTTAGGACCTAGGGTTACCTTGACGGCCTTGGCCAAGATATTGACACCGTGCGCCATTTTATGGCGGGCTTCGTCGCTGAATTTGATTTCTTTCGCTGCCATTTTTCTATCCCTCAATTTTCAAAAAACCGAACAATCAGCCTTCGAGAACGGCCATGATATCGTCCTCGCGCATGACCAGGAGCTCCTGGTCGTCCACCGTGACCTCGGTACCGGCGTACTTGCCGAACAACACCTTGTCACCCACCTTGACATCCAAAGGACGAATGTCGCCGTTTTCTAACACCTTACCGTTACCTACGGCTAAAACCTCGCCTTTGATCGGTTTTTCTTTAGCCGTATCGGGGATTACAATACCTCCCGGTGAGGTCTTTTCTTCTTCCAGCCGTTTGACGATAACGCGATCGTGCAAAGGACGCAGTTTCATAGACTTTCTCCTTGACTTAAGGTTGATCGGCAGTTTTATTAGCACTCATCTTTATAGAGTGCTAATAATAACGAGGTTTTTGGCTCTGTCAACAATTTTTTATGAACGATGAATTGCTCTTGCGCTACAGCCGTCAGATTCTCCTCCCCCAAGTAGACATATGGGGGCAAGAGAAATTAATTCAAGCCAAGGTGCTGATCGTAGGGGCGGGAGGGCTTGGTTGCCCGGCCGCTATGTACCTGGCTGCGGCCGGCATTGGTCGATTGACTATCGCTGATCCTGACCGAGTGGAAATCTCCAACCTGCAACGCCAGATCGCCCATGCCACCTGCGACCTCGGCAAACCCAAAGCGGTCTCGACCCAAGAAACCCTGTGC
>JBKBMR010000075.1:0-9543 GCA_046295755.1 Methylohalobius sp. | reverse complement strand
GATCGCGGCCTGGCTGATAAAGCGCTTTGGCTTGCCAGGAATCGACCCGGAGCGCCAGGTCTTGCCGGTAGCGGGTACGCGCGAGGCGCTGTTTTCTTTTGCCCAGGCGGTGATCGACGCTCGGGAAAAACCTTTGGTAGTGATGCCCAACCCGTTTTATCAGATCTACGAGGGGGCCGCTTTGCTGGCAGGGGCTGAGCCGTATTACTTAAACGCCACCGAAAGCACAGGTTTCTTGCCGGATTTTGCAGCCGTGCCAGAGGTCGTCTGGCGAAGATGCCAGTTGCTGTATCTTTGCTCGCCGGCCAATCCCACCGGCCGAGTGATCGATCTTGCCACCCTCAAAGATTTGATCGAAAAAGCACACCGTTTTGACTTCGTCATCGCCTCAGACGAGTGCTACAGCGAGCTTTATGATGGTGCGCCACCGCCTGGGCTGTTGCAGGCAGCGGCGGCGCTGGGCAATAGCGAATTTTCCCGCTGCGTGGTATTCCACAGCCTGTCTAAGCGCTCGAGCGTCCCCGGTCTGCGCTCCGGGTTCGTCGCCGGGGATGCGGCGATTTTGGAACGTTATTTTCTGTACCGGACTTATCACGGCTGCGCCCTGCCGCTTCCGACCCAGTACGCCAGCATCGCCGCGTGGCGTGACGAAGCGCACGTTGCAGCAATCCGCCAAAGCTACCACGAGCGCTTGACTGCCGCCGCTGAAATTTTAAAAGGGGTGCTTGAAGTGTCGGTACCGCCGGCAGGCTTTTATTTCTGGCTCAAAACGCCTGGCGACGATCTGGAATTCGCCAAGCGCCTGTTTGCGACCCAAAACGTTACCGTGCTGCCGGGAAGCTTTCTAGGACGGGAAGCCAACGGGGTCAATCCGGGGCGAGGCTATGTGCGCATCGCCTGGGTTCAGCCTTTAGCGACCTGTCAAGAGGCTGCGGCCAGAATTGCCGAATTTGCCTTTAAGCTTTAATCCCAAAACCTTCCTGATCCCAGGTAATAGCGCCGCCAATAGCCGCTTAAAGGCTCGATCCTGACCCGCTTACCGCTAGAAGGAGCGTGGACAAAGCGGTTATTGCCTAGATAAATTCCAACGTGGATCTTGTGTTTTGGAGGGCGGAAAAAGACTAAATCTCCGGGCAGTCTGTGCCGCACGCGCCGGCAAAGGCGCCATTGCTCTTCCGCCGTGCGCGGGATCGAAATCCCGAGGCGCCGATGGACATAGTACACCAGCCCGCTGCAATCGAATCCACGCGGAGACTCGCCGCCGTAACGGTAAGGAATACCGGTCAGACGAGACGCTTGCTGGGCGATCAGATGGCCCGACAGAACTGGCTTGTGGGGACGCGAAGGAGGAATGGCGCAACCGCCCAAAACCAAGCTTAGGCAAAGTACCCCTAGGCGAATCCTGGCTTGAATCGGCATGGCGAAGATAGGTATTCTTGTAATTTAAACAGGATACCAGGGAATCAAACATGAGCGAATCATTGGCGGCGATCATCGAGCAGGCTTTCGAGCATCGTGCCCAAATTACTCCCCAGACGGCGAGCGCAGAACTTAAAGAGGCGATCGAGGCGGCCTTGTGCCTGCTCGATTCTGGCCAGGCGCGGGTGGCGGAGAAAAAGAATGGCCAATGGGTAGTCAACCAATGGCTGAAAAAAGCGGTACTTTTGTCGTTTCGGGTCTACGACAACCGGATGATGGACTCCGCACCAACCAATTTTTACGACAAGGTGGAACTCAAATACGCCCGCTACCGGCCTGAGGATTTTCGCCGCGACGGGGTGCGGGTGGTACCGTTTGCTAACGTGCGCCGCGGAGCTTACATCGCGCCTTCTGTAGTGCTGATGCCTTCGTATGTGAACATCGGCGCCTACGTGGACTCTGGGACGATGGTGGACACCTGGGCGACGGTAGGCTCATGCGCCCAGATCGGCAAGAACGTGCACCTTTCCGGTGGGGTGGGCATCGGCGGGGTGCTAGAACCCTTGCAGGCCAATCCTACAATCATCGAGGACAACTGCTTCATCGGCGCGCGTTCGGAGATCGTCGAAGGGGTGATCGTGGAGGAAGGCTCGGTGATCTCAATGGGAGTGTACATAGGCCAAAGCACCAAGATTTATAACCGCCTGACCGGTGAAATCAGCTATGGCCGGATTCCCGCCGGCTCGGTGGTGGTGCCGGGAAGCCTTCCGGCCAAAGATGGAAGCCACAGCCTCTACTGTGCCGTGATCATCAAGCAGGTCGACGAGCGCACCCGCAGCAAGGTGAGCCTCAACGAATTGCTCAGGGACTACTGAGTATGACCGATCTTTTGACTTTGGCTTGTGACATGATCGCCTGTCCCTCGGTGACGCCTGAGGATGCAGGCTGCATGGATCTCATCGTCGAACAGCTCGTTCCGCTGGGGTTTGTGCCTGAATTTCTCGATTTTGGCGATACCCGAAACCTTTGGCTTAGGCGGGGGACAGGGCAGCCTTTGTTGGTGTTTTTAGGGCACACCGACGTGGTGCCGCCAGGTCCCCTGGCCGCTTGGACTTCTCCGCCGTTCGAGCCGCACGTTCGCGATGGCAGGCTTTACGGGCGAGGAGCCGCAGACATGAAAGGGAGCATCGCTGCGTTTACCATCGCCTGCCGGCGGTTCGTAACGCAGCACCCAAACCATCCAGGTTCGATCGCGGTGCTTTTGACATCGGACGAGGAGGGCAGCGCTGTCAACGGTGTGGTCAAGGTAGTGGAAATCCTTAAGGCGCGCGATGAAAAAATTGACTGGTGCTTGGTCGGCGAGCCTTCGAGCGAGGAACGCTTAGGCGATGTGATCAAGATCGGCCGGCGCGGCTCGCTCACGGGTCAACTTCGGGTGTTTGGCAAGCAGGGACACGTGGCTTATCCGTACAAGGCGTTAAATCCCATTCACGCTTTTGCCCGTCCTCTTCAACACTTGGTGGAAGAGGTATGGGATCAGGGCAACCAATACTTTCCTCCCACCAGCTTCCAGATCGTCAATCTCCAATCCGGGGTGGGCGCCGACAACGTGATTCCAGGGCAATTGGACGCGCAATTTAACTTTCGCTTCTCGACCGAACTAAGCGCTGAGGAAATCCAGAAGCGGGTGGAGGCGATCCTAGATCATTACGGCCTGGACTACGAGCTTGACTGGCGCTTGTCCGGCAACCCCTTTTTGACCTCTGGAACTTACCTCATCGAAGCGGTGCAAGCTGCGCTAGAGAGCGTATTGGGCCGGCGCGCCGAGCTTTCCACCGCAGGCGGAACGTCGGATGGGCGCTTCATTGCTCCGACCGGAGCGGATGTGGTCGAGCTTGGCCCGTGCAACGCCACCATCCACCAAGTGAACGAATGGGTAGCGGTGGAAGATATTGAGGTCCTGACGGAAATCTATGCCAAGATTCTGGCAAACCTACTCCTTCAGTGAGCGCGCGTTTTTGCCTAGGAGTCGCTGGCCTGGTTTGGTTGGGGGGACAGATTGAGGCAGCGCCCTTGGAGTTGCCTTTGGCTAAGATTCAAGCCAACGTCGAGCAACAGGTCATCAATTTAGAAGGGCACCTTGAATCGTTCGAACAAGTGGTATTGCCGGCGCGGGTAAACGGTTATCTTCAGGCGATCCATGTGGATTTGGGCGATCGGGTAAAGAAGGGAGATGTGATCGCCGAGCTGAGCGTCCCTGAACTTGAAGCCCAGGCGCGCATAGCGCAGGCTAAGTTGGCTAAAGCCAGAGCGGAGCTTGCGCGACAAGAGCAGATTTTGCGTTTCAAGGCACGCATTGCCGATCGCCTTCACCGTTTGGCCAGCCAGCGCCAAGGAACGGTTACCGCAGAGGAGATCGACCGCGCCGACAACGAACGGGTCGCCGCCGAAGCGGAAACGCGCGTACTTAAGGCCAAAGTGACCGTAGCCGAGGCGGAGGTGGAAAATCACAAGACGCGGCTTTCGTTTGCCAAGGTCAGGGCGCCTTTTGCCGGCATCGTCACCCGCCGCCTGGTACATACTGGGACTCTGATTTCTGCAGCCACTCCGATCGTCGAGTTGATCTCCACCGACAAGCTGCGCTTGGTCGTCGAAGTGCCCCAGCGCATCGCCCCGTATCTGCGCATCGGTAATTTGGTGCGGGTGCGCTTTCACGCCCTGCCGGGCGAAGTGTTTCAAGCCAAGCTCGTACGCATCGCAGCGGCGCTGGATGCAAGTAGTAAACTTCGGGCCGAGGCGGATTTGCCATTTTTTCCAGGGCTTTTGCCTGGGCTTAAAGCGCAGGTGGCGATTTTTATGTGGTGATGGCGAAAATTTTAGGCTGGCTGCTTAGGCGGCCTTGCAAAACCTTTGGCCGCGGTGGAGGAAGCGGCAGCGCGGGAACGTTTAGCCATGGCCCAACATGGATTCTTGCCCGTGTTTTCCGTAGGGGCTGGGTTTTTTCGCCTCGATGGCCGCCAGCAAGGAAGTTTCGGGGAATTGCGGCAGACGACCTTTGAACGCTACGATCCTCAGCTCAGTATCGCCTTGAGTTGGAATCTAGGTGAACGCCTGCATCAAGTGCGCGCCCGCTGGCATGAATATCTGGCCAGCCGCTACGGCTGCTTGGACGTGCGCCCGAAGGTACTGCGCGGAATTGGCCAGTTGTATCAAAGTCTGGTGCTCACTCACGCTGCGATGGAGATCGCCGAACAACTGGCCGAGGCCAGGCGCGCGATCGCCGAACTCGTTCGGGCACGGGTGGCGGCTGGGGTGGCCTTGCAATCCGACCTGGCGCAGGCGCAGGCAGTCTTGGCTGAAGCCCAAAGCCAACAAGTGGCGGCGATCAACGAATGGCACCAGGCGAGCATCCGTCTGGCGCAGGTAGTAAACGTTTGGCTGGTGCCTGAGGAAGAAACCCCAACGGCTAGGTCTTTGACCAGTCGTTTGGAGATCAAATCCACTTACGCGAACAGGAGCTTTCGGCTATCGAAACGAGGTTGCAGCAATTGAACGATACCGCCAAAGCCGAAGCGGCTGCCGCCAAAAGCCAAGTCGAAGCGGCCAAAAACCGCCTGCCGCTCGCTCAGGAGCGGCTCAAAGCCAGTCAGGAGTACCTGGAGTTGGCCAGGAGCGCTATCGAGGAGGCAAGGCTTTGCTGTTGGAAGTGCTTGCGGCCCAAACCGAACTGGCGCGCGCCAGGCTCGATCTCGCGGTGACGGCCTCTGAGTACAATTTAGCCCAGGTCCGCTATCTCGCTGCCCTCGGCGTGCTGGAGCTGCAGCGCTTGCCCGGCGTGGAGGAGAAGCCGTGATCCAAGTCCTGGCCATCGCTTTGGGAGGAGCGGTCGGTTCTTTGCTGCGCTATGTGCTGGCGAGCAGCGTTTACTTATGGCTTGGGCATGGGTTTCCTTACGGCACGTTGGTGGTCAACGTTTTAGGATCGTTTCTGATCGGGCTGATGAGCGAGGCCTTGCTTTTGGAGCAGGCGAAGCTGGCAGTGGCTTTCCGCGCCGGGATCCTGGTCGGGATATTTGGGTCGTTGACCACGTTTTCCGCTTTTTCCTTCGAAACCTTATATTTGATCCAACAGGGGAAGTGGATTTCTGCTCTGCTCAACCTCTCTATAAGCGTGGGGGCGGGTTTGGCAGCGGTATTAGCAGGACTGCTTTCTGGACGCAGCTTGTTCTATTACGGGCGTGGTCTGGTGGTCTTTAAAGGGCTGCCCGTGCCCTACGCCTTTGGCATGGTCAACTTTCTGGGGGCGGTGCTGGTTGGCTTGACGCTTGCAGTGCTCGAGAAGTGGCTGGCTTCCGAGAGCGCGCGGGCTATTGCCACGGTGTTGCTGGCCGGGGGATACATGGTTTTCTCCACGGTCTACCTGGCCATGCTCTTGGCCGAAGCCGGCGCCGATTTCAAACACCACGGCCGCTTGGCGCTTTCCGTGTTGCTTGTGAACACGCTACTATGCGTCCTGGGAATCTGGCTCGGATTACTGGGAGGGGAGCGGTCAACTACCCCCGACTGAAGTCGGGGGCTTGTAAGGAGTAGCGAGTTGCCAACGCGAACCCGACAAGTTAAACGGGAGACTAGGGTGGCCAAGATGTTGAAAAACGTCGCTAGAAGGCAACTGAACGGGCTTTCCGTGGCAGGGAAAGGCACGAAGCGGATGCTCCCCAAGTCTGCTTCCTCTGCGCCCGTCAGTCCCGATGGGGGAAATTGCCTTCCGTCGAAAGGCGGAAGAGACTGGTCCGGTAACGGACCCTCTCATGTTCGTTCGAGGCAAGCCCTGTTTGTGGCCGTTCAGGCCAAAAACGGCAACCCTCTTATGCCTTGTCATCCCGCCAGGGCAAGGGAGCTGATCAGAAAAGGGATGGCCGTTCGGAGATTTTCCAAAGGAATTTTCTACATTCGGCTGACGACAAGGGATGTGGGCGACGTGCAGCCCGTTGCTCTTGGGATTGACCCAGGAAGCAAGCGAGAAGGATATACGATCAAGTCGGAGAAAAGAACGTTCCTGAACATTCAGGCCAAGGCTTTAGATTGGGTAAAGCAGGCCGTCGAGGTTCGCAGAAACATGCGGAGGGCAAGAAGGTTTAGGAAAACACCATGTCGGGCGAATCGTCAGAATCGTTCGAGGGGCGCTCTTCCCCCATCGACGAGAGCGCGCTGGCAATGGAAGCTCAGGGTTTGCCGTTGGCTCTCCCATCTCTATCCGATCTCGGTTTTCGTGGTCGAGGACGTGAAAGCCAAAAAGAAAGGTAAGCGGCGTTGGGATGCGAGTTTCTCGCCCCTTGAAGTCGGGAAGAGATGGTTTTACGAGGAGTTATCGAATCTCTCCCCGATTCAGACGAAAAGCGGCTGGGAGGCCAAAGCGATGCGTGACCGACTCGGCCTTGCCAAAATCGGGCGTAAAGCCGCCGAGGTCTTCGAGGCCCACTGTGTCGATTCGTGGGTCTTGGCGGCTAGTGCGGTCGGAGGAACGGTTCCCGACAACCGGCGGCTTATGCTTATTACGCCGCTTCGTTTCTATCGCCGCCAGATTCACCGGCTCCAGCCTGAAAAAGGCAGCATCCGCCGCCCCTATGGCGGGACTCGGAGCCTTGGATTCAAACGCGGGTCTTTGGTTAAGCACCCCAAATATGGGGTGTGTTTTGTCGGAGGAACGATGAGAGACAGAATCAGCTTACACTCATTAGCGGACGGGAAAAGGCTGTGTCAGAACGCCAAGCCGTTGGAATGCAAGTTTCTGGCTTTCAATACCTGGAGGACGCGGCTCCTCCCCGCTCTAAAGAGCGGGGTTTCCGCCGCGTAAACGTTCTATGATGAAGCGAGTTGAGAAGTTTGAGCAAGATAGTAAAAAAATGGAGGTGGATGGTGATTAAGGTAAAAAAGCAGTCCCCGAGTAAGGTCTACACCAAAACGACCAAGCGGGTCAATTTCCACGTCTCGCACTATGGTATCGAGCTAATCTTTGGGGCGTCGAAAGTATTGAGTGTGACGGCGGCATCTGTGATCCCACGTGTTGCGGTCGTAGTAAAGAAAGCCGGCCAATGGGTGCGCGTCATCCCTAAAGCCAATAATTGACCCCACCCCGCAAAGCGGGCGGACGCCCGCCCGCTTTGCTCTCCTCGCCTTCCTCGCTTCGCTCGCCCTGTCCCTACGCCTGCCGGTAATGGTAGAGTTCGTCGCTGACGAAGCCACCATCCTTCAAGCCGCTGCCAGGCTGGAAAGCCGGTTTGGGCTCAAAAATATTCTTTTGTGGCCGGCGGAATTACACGCGCCCGGCGGTGTTGAAACCGGCCCACATTCCTAAAGCGCAGGCTAAAAGGTTAGCTGCAAACATACCCACTAAAAGATCGATGGTCGGCTTGAAGGCATATCCAGGAATAAGCTCCAAGACTAAATAGAGGCTAGCAAGCCCTGCCCAGCCTCCAGTCAGAAGCAGCGTCCAGAGGATGCGGTGTTCCGCAGGGAGGCGCAGGCGTTCGAAGACGAGTTCCAGTCCAAGCCCCAAGATGAAAGCGCCCACGCCACTGCCGAACAGCCCAAGTAACCAGGGAAGCAGCCAGCCGCCACCAGGCACGGCGACCGGATGCTCGATGAACAGCGCGCGCCCCAGCAGTAGCCCGATCCAAACGCTCACAAGCCCCAAAGCTAGGCTGAACGCAATGTTGGCCAGCGCGCGCCAGATTCGTCCTTGTTCGAGCAGGAAAACGGTCTCCAGCGCAAAGGTGGAAAAGGTGGTAAACGCCCCCAAAACTCCAGTGAGCAGCAAGGGTCGCCAGGGTAGTCCCAAAAGCCGCTCGAGGGGTAACGCCTCGACCCACAGCCCGAACAGAAACGAACCGATCAGGTTGACTGCCAGCGTGCCATAAGGAAACCCTCGCCCCAGGAGGCGATAGACGGCGCTAGAGACAGCAAAGCGCAAGAGAGCACCGGCGGCTCCTCCCAAAGCGATGGTGGCGATTTCGACAGTCATGGCGCAAGTCTAGCCTAGCAGTGGGGCAAAAAAAATCCCTGCCCGAAGGCAGGGACAAGATGGGTGCTTGCGCACCCACTGAGGAGGAGGTAAGAGGTTCAATAATGAACACTCGTTTCCGTAGACGATAAAATAAAGATTTTGTTCCCAAGATTGTTTCTTTTTATGATCGATTTGGATTAGTTGAACGGCGTGCTAGACTCGTTTCTCAGAGAAATCTGCTTCCCCAAATTGAATTTTGGAGCATTGTTGGCGCCAATCGTCGGGTTCGGGAGCGCCTGGTGGCTGATCCGCTGGCTGCTTCTTCGAGACGCCGGCATCTTACCGTCGGATCAGCCCAATCCGAGAAGCTCCCACACCGTGCCTACGCCGCGCGGCGGCGGGGTGGGAATCGCGTTCGGATTTACCCTGGCCTCGCTTGGACTATGGGCAGAAGGATTAGTGCCAGCGTGGATGTTGCTTTCGGTCTTAGGCGGTGGCCTGATGGTGGCGGGGATCGGTTTCTTAGATGATTTAGGTCACGTTCCGATCGTTTGGCGGCTTCTGGTCCAGGTTGTGGCGGTCGTATGGGGCTTGTTTTGGGCAGGCGCAGGGGACTTTCCTCGCCTTTGGCTGGTAGTCTTGCTGGTCTGGATGATCAACCTCTATAACTTTATGGACGGCATTGATGGCCTGGCGGGAATGCAGGCGATCTGCACGGCGGTCTCGGCGGCGATCTTGCTGTTGGCAAGTCAGGCGGGGCTTGCGGTCTGGCTGCTCAGCTTAGCGGCTGCCGCTGGTGGATTCATGGTCTGGAACTTTCCACCGGCGAAAATCTTCATGGGTGATGTAGGTAGTGGTTTTCTCGGTTTTGTCTTTGGAATGCTGGCCTTAGTGACGAGCCAGACCAGCGCGATCACTTTTTGGAGTTGGGCGATTCTGCTTGCGGTATTCGTCACGGACGCGAGCCTTACCCTGCTTCGGCGAATATGGACCGGACAACGGTTTTGGGAGGCGCATTGTACTCACGCCTATCAGCATTTGGCGAAGCGCTTCGGACATCTGGCAGTGACCGTGGCGGTGGGGGCGATAGGTTTGTTCTGGTTGTTGCCCCTGGCCTGGGCG
>JBKBMR010000074.1:3227-9726 GCA_046295755.1 Methylohalobius sp. | reverse complement strand
GAGGAATGCACCGTCGTCACTAGCCTGATTTCCTTGCCTGAACAGGAACGCCCTAGCGACTTAGACCGGATCGTGGCGCAAAACCAAGTAACCGCCTTCGGCTTTGCCTGCACCCACACCCCCGAACTGATGCCCCTGCCCATCGTCCTGGCGCGCAGGCTGGCCAACGCTTTGTTTACCGCCAAACAGCAAGGACACATGCCCTATCTTTCCCCCGACGGGACGGTTCAAGTTGGGGTTGAACTGGCCGGTGGCAAACCGATCCGCATCCACAGCCTGGCCCTGACGGTAGGATTTGCGAATGGCCACACAGTCAGCTCAAGCCGCCTGCGCGAAGAAATAAACGCCTACGTCATTGGTCCGGCTTTCGACGCCGCACCGTTGCCACCCGATGACAAAACTCAAATCTTCATCAACACCCCTTTCTCGCGCAGCGGCCCTGCCGCCCATTCCGGCATGACCGGGCGCAAGACCGCCAGCGATACCTACGGCGCCTACGCGCGCCACAGCGGCTCGGCCCTAAGCGGCAAAGATCCCTGGCGCATCGACCGCACCGCCGCCTATGCGGCGCGCTATGCAGCTAAAAATCTAGTGGCTGCGGGGCTAGCCGAAGCGTGCGAAGTCCAATTGAGCTATGCCATCGGCCAGGCCCATCCGGTCAGCGTCCAAGTAGACTGCTTCGGCACGGGCAAGCTGGGTAACGAGGAAATGATCGCCAAAATTACCCAAGCGTTTGACCTTAGAGTCGGTGCCATCGTCTCCGATTTGCGCTTGCCTTATTTACCCTCAGAGCACCCGGAAGGCTTTTACCAAAAGCTGCCGGTTTGCGGTCACTTTGGGGCTTCGTTTGTCGAATTGCCGTGGGAGAGGATAGACAAAGCGGAGGTCCTGAAAGGATAAGCCTTCAGTCCGGATCGCGCAGCCGGTCGAGCTGGTTTAAGATTTCTGTCAGTTCTTGTAGGGAAAGGGGACTTTCCGGAAGACGAAGGATGGTTTTCCACGTCTCATCGTCCGATTTCTGAGCAGGATGCGGTTCTTCGGCGGCAAGCTTTGGCCGCTCGCCGATCCCATCGGCGTGGCCGAAAATCCAATAAGTGTCCTGAGTATCGCTCATGGCATCGATCCAATTCAGTTGAACCGGGCGCAAGCATACCATACCGACTCGTCTATTATCATTACTTAAGACAGCTATCTTTGGCGCAAATGTCTTTTCTCAACCCTGCATTTACGGTCCGTACGAGGACGTGCAGCTTACCTTGCTCGGACTCACCTGCACGAGCGCAGCGATCTACGAGGCGGTGTGGGAGTGATACAATTTTTAAAAACTTTGAAGGAGACACTCGATGACCCAATCCTGGCTCACCCTGGTCCGTCACGGCCAGTCGATCTGGAACCTAAAAAACCGCTTTACCGGTTGGATAGACGTCTCTTTAAGCCCGGATGGAGTTGAAGAAGCGCGCCAAGCAGGCAGGCTGTTGGCTGAGGAGCGCTTTGATGTGGCTTTTGCTTCGACCTTAATCCGCGCGCAGGAGACTCTGTTCGAAATCCTGCGCCAAAACCGCCACGCCCAAGGCTATCGCCGCATCCACGAAGGGGAGTCGGCCTGGTACGAGCACTTTCGGCCCGATCCGGACGATAGCCAAACTGTCCTCCTGTATTTCGCCGAGGCGCTCAACGAGCGCTTCTACGGCGACTTGCAGGGTTTGAACAAAGATCAGGCCAGGGCGCAGTTCGGCGCCGAGCAAGTCAAGCTTTGGCGCAGAAGCTACGACACCCCACCGCCCAACGGCGAAAGCCTGGAGGCAACTGCAAGCCGCGTCGTCCCGTTCTTTCAGGACCGCATCGTCCCCCACCTCAAGCGGGGCGAGCACGTTTTGATCTGCGCCCACGGCAATTCCCTGCGCGCGCTGATCATGCACCTAGAAAAAATGACGCCGCAGGAAATTTTAGCCTACGAGCTTGCCACCGGCACGCCGGTGCAGTACCTCTTAGACGAACACCAAAGGATTTTGGCGAAAAAACCCTAGCTTAAAACCCGGCCGCCCGGCGCAGGAGGTGGTAGATGGCGTGTTGCTCGAGCACTCCGCGAAATAGCTGCGCTCCCGCCCCGCCGGCATAAAGCGGCACGTCTTCGCCGGCGTGGGTAGAAGCTTCAAGCGGTACCAAGGCCTCTTGGTGATAGCCTGGAAGCTGGGTGTTTACTTGCCTTAGGTCCAAGCGCCCGGGGTGGATCGGCAGGGCAAACACGGCATCGCCCCCGCGCGGCAAAACGTGCGCGCCGCGGCCGTTGGCGTAGACCAAAACGGTGTAAGGCCAACCGTCTGCCGCCTTAGCGAGTTTTCCTTCCTTCGCTTCCACCTTGCCTAAGATGGGGTTGCCGCGCCTTGGGTAGCCGGCCAATACCAAAGGCTGGCTGTGGTCGGCGGTGACTACGATCAAAGTGTCTTTAGGATCGGTCATCTTAAGCGCCACCTCCACCGCGCGCGCCAATTCTATAGTCTCAGTCAAAGCGCGGAAGGCGTTGCCGGCGTGGTGGGCGTGATCGATCCGCCCGCCTTCGACCATCAGGAAAAAGCCTGTGGGATTTCTCTTAAGGATTTGGATCGCCTTGGCGGTCATCTCGCTAAGGCTTGGCTCACCTGCGGTATCCAAAAGGCGGTCGTGCTCGTAGTGAAGATGGGAAGGCTCAAACAGCCCAAGAAGGTGATCGACTTTGGCCGGGTCCAAAGCATCGAATTGTTCTTTGTTCCACACATAGGCCCAACGGGGGCGAGCCTGCCACTCTTCTATCAGATGGCGTCCATCGGTGCGGCTTCCGGTTTGATCCGGATACTCTGGGTCGTGGGCGGAAGCCGGCAAGAACTTTTGCCTGCCGCCGCCTAAGGCGACTTCCAAGCCATCGCCGTAGGGAAACTCGATCAGTTGGCGGGCGATGTCCTTGCACCCGGTACGCTTGGCGGACTCAGGCATATCGGCATCGCTTTCCCAGTCGCGCTCCGGGACATGGGCAAACGTCGCTGCCGGGGTGGCGTGGGTCAAGCGCGTTGTGGTCACTACCCCAGTAGAAAGCCCTAAGCTTTCGGCCTCCTCGAGCAGAGTGCGCCTTTCTGCTTCCCTAGCGCTTGGGCAGTCGCCGCGGCTGGCAGTTTGATCTAAGCCGATCAGCCCCGCCTTGGTCTTGACGCCGATCATCATCGCCGTCATCGTCCCGGCCGAATCGGGCACTTGTTGATCGACCTCGTAGGTTTTGACCAAAGCGGTGTAAGGGAAGCGCTCAAAACTCAAAAGATTTTCCTCTCCATAGTGACCTTTAAGCTGTCCCTCGAGGATTCTGGCAGCGGTGACGGTAGTGATCCCCATCCCGTCGCCGACAAAGAGAACGATGTTTCTTGCCCTGTGGCTGACGGGTTTAAGCGTCCGTTCCTGAAACTTAGCTTTGGCCTGACCTTGGACAAACCATTGGCTCGGAAAAGCCGCACTGTCTGGCTCAGCCAGCTGCCAATCGAGAGCGTGGGTACACGCACCTAGCGCCACCAAGCAAAAAACAATCAGCTTTACTTTCACGAGACTGTAAACCGCTTGAACTATACAAAAAAAAGAACCAAACCACCGCCTTAGCGTTACCAACCTATGCTCCAAGAAAAACAATTGAGTGCCGTCTTTCAGCCCATAATCGATTTAAGGAGACAAACGTTTTTGGGTTACGAAGGCCTAATCCGCGGACCAGACAACCTTTCGCCTTACGCTCTACTCGAGGCTGCCAAACACCAAGGGCGGCTTGCGGAACTGGAAAAAGCATGCCTCCACACTCTCCTTCAGCGCTATGCCGAGCTTAGCTTACCAGGCAAATTGTTCCTCAATTGCAGCGCCGATGTTTTCGGCAAGATCCTTGATTCCGAGTTTGCCAACGTTCTGCAAGCCTACAGTGTGCCTGCGGGTACTGTTGTGTTCGAGCTGACCGAACACAGCGCTTTTGACACTCCTAATTTGCAGCAGACCGTAAACAAGGCGCACAATCTAGGTTTTCAGATCGCTTTAGACGACTTGGGCGAGGGTTTTTCTAATTTAAAGATCTGGTCCTTGATTCACCCTGACTACGTGAAAATCGACCGCCATTTTACCCAGGGAGTGGCCAAAGACCGCTTAAAGTACGAATTCATCCACGCCATTACCCTTCTGGCCAACGCTGTCTCTTCCTCCATCATCGCCGAGGGAGTAGAAACCCAAGAGGATTTATCTGTGCTGCTGAGTTTGGATATCCCTTATGCTCAAGGTTTCCTCTTTGCTTACCCAAGCCCTACCCCAGAGCTGTCTCCTTCTTCCGAGATCGTCCGGTGGTTACGCAAAAACCAGCCTGCCGCGTTCTCATTATCCCCTTTAAACGGTTACCCGCAAACAATGGCTGAACTTGTAGATCCAATCCCACCAGCCTTGCCAGAAACCTCGAACGACGCCATTTTAACCCGATTTGAACGCCATTCAAACTTACGCCTGCTGCCGGTAGTCACAAAAAACCAATCGGTTATCGGGGTCATTTGGCGCCACGCTTTTATCGACAACTTCGTACGCCCCTATCGAAAAGAGATTTACGGCAAAAAACCGTGCGTTCTGTTTATGGATCCTAATCCTCTAATCTTAGAAGTCGGCACTCCTATCCACGAGGCTGCGCTTAAGCTAGCAGACGTCTGGCAAAGCAATGACAACCTTGGCCTAATCCTGACTCGCCAAGGAAAATACGTAGGCGCCTGTTACGGCTACCAGCTATTGGCCAAAATCACCCAATTGCAGATTGAGTCGGCGCGTTATGCCAACCCTTTAACCCAATTGCCAGGCAACGTTCCCATCTATACCCACATGGATCGCTGGCTCAAGAAAGGTAGCCCATTTACCGTATGTTATCTGGACATCGATCATTTTAAGCCGTTCAACGACGTCTATGGCTACCACGCAGGCGATCGCTTAATCTGCGCTTTAGCGCAGCACTTGCTTGCCATTACCGAGCGGCCGCGAGACTTTGTCGGCCATATCGGAGGCGACGATTTTATCGTCTTGTTCCAAAGCAGCGACTGGCAAACCCGCATCCAACAATTGTTTGTTTACTTTGACCGCACGCTGTCTGAGCTATTAACTCCAGAACATTTAGATCAAAAAGGGTATTTCTCCGAAAGCCGTACTGGCCAGATGGTCTTTCACCCTCTGCCCAGCTTATCGATCGGCGCAGTCATCGCTTCGACCAATTGTTACCCATCCTACCAAAGCTTGGCCGATGCAGCCTCCCAAGCTAAAAGGTTAGCCAAGAAGCAGAGCGGCCACTCCCTCTTCCTCGAGCGGCGCAATCGGCCGCTCTAAGCAAAGCTTATGGTAAGCCCATACAGTTAGCATAAAACGTCACCGTCGCCGGCCAATCGGTAAAAATCCCGCGGATGCCCACTTTTTGCGCCAGGGCATCGAGCGCCAGATACACATCGCCTTGGGTGTGAATCGCCTCGCCGATGGTCTGGTAATACCACTGTCCCACTCCGCCATTTCTCAAATCCGAGCGCTCCAGCGTCCAGGTGAGCAAATCCAAGCCGGCGGCTTTAGCACGTTCGGCATAAACTGAAGGGACGATCTGGCCGCTTGCGTCCAATGCCAGCAGCATCCACATCGGCGGCGCCAAAATCCTCACCCCCATCCCGACCAGCTCCTCCATCGAAGGATGCCAAGTGGCCGGATCGGTGTGGTCAAAGCTTGGGTCTTCGTAGCGGTCGTCTAAGAAGATCGCCTGGCGGCCAAACTCCGGCTCGTTTTGGACCCAGTACAAAACGTCGGCCAAATTGAACGACTGAGGGAAAACGCGCTCCGGGGCAACACCGGCTTCCTTGTACTCGTCGATGAGCTTTTGCGCGTATTGTTCTTGGGTCATGCCTAAAAAAGGCATGGGCACTTCAGGCGCTTTCAGTTCCGGGGTCATCTTGACCCCCAACGCTTGAAACAGCGCTATGCTCTCCTTGTGGCTCATGACCGTGCCGTAGCCGTATAAGTCGCTTCGCCAGCTGGGGGTTCCCTGAAGATACTCTTCCACCGTCCTAGCGCGCGGATTGCAGCCGTCCATTTTGGCCTTGAGGGATTTAAACTCGGCAAGCGTCAGGTCGCTGGTACAGCACTTGGCCGTCGCCGGCCGGATCAAATTGCCGGCGGCGTCGAACTCAGCTGGCTGAAATGGCACCTGGCACTTGGCCGCCAATGGGGTCTCCAAGATGTTGGTGGTGGTGTGCAGGTCGCACTGGGAGTGGCGGCAGACCAGCTCTTTGTCCTTAGTAAAGGTCACGTCGCACTCGACGATGCCGGCCCCTTGGCGCGCGGCAGCGATATACGACTCTTTGGAGTGCTCCGGGAACATCAGGGCCGCGCCGCGGTGGCCGATAACGAACTCGCTTTTGCGGTACAGCGCCCGCTGCGCCGCGCAGCGCTCAAGCTTTTCCTTCAAAGGGCCGTCTCTTAGCTCATCGAGCAGAAA
>JBKBMR010000074.1:0-3217 GCA_046295755.1 Methylohalobius sp. | reverse complement strand
CTCCCACTTGCACGCGCGGCACTTTTTTCCCCGTTTCGCCGACCACTGCCCCAAAAACTAAGCTGCTTGCCAGGCATCCAGCTAAAATAGCTCTAACTGTGCGCCTGTCATTTCGAGCAAAGCCTGTCATTTCGAGCGAAGCGAGAAATCTTTTAAAGATTTCTCCTCGCTAACGCTCGTCAAAATGACAATCGCATTTTTTAATAGCATACCTCCTTGCGCACCAGCAAGGCAGCTAAAAACGGCAGCAGCAAAAACCAGGGAGCAGGCGCAGGCACGCTTTGGGTATTGGCCTCGCTCAAAGTTCCAAACCGCAGATAACCGCTTTGGCCGTTTTGCACATCTAACCACAAGCTTAAGCTTGCGCTACGAGAAAAGCTGCCATTAATTCTACTAAGAACATACAAGAACCCTGTCCAATCAGGCGATAAGTCAAGCACTTCCTGATCGATCGTGGACGGCGAGGGTGTCATTTAAGATTTCTCGCTTTGCTCGAAATGACATGCGACAGGATTATGGCGCAATTTGATTACGACTTTCCCACTGCCGCCCGCTTGGTAGGCAAGTTCGTGCCACGCCGAAGCGCTGGCGTAGCCTAGCTCGTCCACATTGCTGGTCAACGCCGCGACCAAACTCGCATCGGCCAAGGCCGTCGCTTAGACAAAGCCGCTGGCGATCGGCAACGCTTTGACTTGGCCATTGCGCTTGATGATGCCAAGTAGATTACTTTACCCCAGCCACGCTTGCCGTGCCAAGCCCCGCCAAACGTGGTTTCGTCGCATTCGAGCGTGCCTTCGAACGGCTCGCGCAGTTCTTCCGCCCACGCCATGTCGGCGCAAAAGTTCGTGTTCAGCGGCATCGCTCAAGCGGCTGGCCGACCAAACGCTGCGCTACCGATAACGCTCGCCACAACGCTTGCATTTGCTGCGACCGTCAGACAGTTTATACGCTCGCGTGTAACCACAGCTCGGACATCTCTTCATGGCCAAATCTTTCCAGATTTGGTCCAGTTTGAAAATTGACGAGCCTAGCTTAAAAACGGCGCGTTAAAACGAAGTGAAGCTTTGGTGACAAAGCGATGACCGCAAGGCTTAGCGGGAGCTAGCTTGACGCTGCAGAAGCTCGTATAAGTACCAGAGCGTGGTGGCCGCTGGCGGGGCTACCTGTCCTTTGGCGATCTGCCTGACAGCCAGCACGGTCAAGGCCAAAAAGATCAGAGGTGGGTTGTCCAAGCGACTGCCCGAGAATCTGCGCATGAAATGGTCGAGGCGGTCGAGTTGGCGGCTGATCAGGCCACTTAGGGATTCTGAAGCAGGGGGAGTCAAGTCGAGTTGAAACCAACCCTGGTCTTTGGCCTGCTTGGCCAGCGCGTTCAGATCGAGCGAGCCGTCGTGGAGGAGGAGCACGCTTCCAGTCCTTGCGCTGGCTTGAACCCCCTGGATGTCGGAGCGAGCAGAAAGCGCAGTCTTAAGCGCGGAAAAATAAGCTTCATCGCCGCGCCTTTCGGGAACTTTGACCCGCACCCGGCCGGTGGCGACGTGGCTCAGATAAGCGCTGGCGGTCATTCCTCGCTCGCAGGGGCTTCTTCACTTTGGCGCATCTTCTCAGCGCGCAATTCGTCTTGGACTTCGGCGACGATGTCCTCCAAGCTCTCGGCCGCCTCAGCTAGGACTTCGCGGCTTTTTTCAAAAGCGAGCACGCCGGACTTAATCGTGGCGCGCAAAAGCGCTCTTCCGCCTGAACTGGAAAGCGCGGCTTTTGCCAATAAGGCTGCTATCACCGCACCGGCTCCAAGCGCGATTCCTTTCAAAGTATCGTTGTTCAAAGCTTGCCGTCCTTCATTCTAGAAGCTTTAGGCAGCGCGTCGGTAAGCCTTGCTCGCTTGCACAGTAACATGCAAGCGACGATATTCGGCTTCCACTACCGTCTTGCCATATTTGCGTTCCAAACGCCGCACCGTAAAATGCCCCTTGGCGATAGACTGAAAGTGATGCATGAAGACCACGTTAATGGTAGCCCCGCCGGCTGCCCCGATCAACGGGATGGCTAAAGCCGCCGCGCGCTCGGTTAGATTGATGCCAAAGCGCTGGGCGATGAGGGCTGCTATTCGAACCAAAACTGGCGCTCCTTTGGCTTGTAGGCCGTGAGCCTGAAGGTACTGCAGGGCTTCGGCCACGGCTACAGCCAAGGCCAACCGTACCCCATAGTAGCCGGTTTCGGCCGCATCGTCGCCGGGACTGCGTCCTCCTAAAGCGAATACCTCCAAACACGCTAGCCGTGCCTGCGGCTGCTCTAGCTGCTCGCCGTGCTCGCGGGCGATAGCCGCAATGGCTCGCAGCATCAAAACAGTCGAAATAGGAAGCTCCAACGCTAAAGCCGGCAGGCCGAAGAATCCCCCCACTGCCCCGCAGGCCCCGCTCGCCAGCTGGTATAGGCGGTTTTTAGCCGGCTTGCATTTTTTAGAACTCATGGTCAACAGCGCAGCCTCTAGGGCCTTTTCGACCGCAGATTGCGCCAAATCGTGCACTGCTTCGTACCACGCAGCAGGCAAGCGCTTGAACCCCAGTTCAATCGGTTTGCCTAAAACGTGAGTGAACCTAGCGGCTAGGCTTGGGTACTCAAGCAGCCGGTAAGCTTCTACCAATTGCAGGCGGTCTTCAAACGAAAGGAGGGTAACAGGGGGACTCATAGGCTTGTCTCGCTATCTTAAGTTTCATCATGCATTCATATTGGCATGCAAATATTAAAAAATTTTGACAAAGCTCAGCCAACGACTGAGCACTCAGACCAGAGACAACCACAGCCAGCTTGCCACCGAATGTCACTCAAACGATCGGAAAAATCAGCGCGCTAAAGGTTAACCAAAGCACCAAACCGATCAGCCGGAATCACAGCCACCGTAGGGGTAAAAAGCCGACAAGGCGATCAAAACAGAGACAATTTAACCACTGACTTAGAAACTATTAAGTTGTATATTTGTTGTATATGTACGATTGAGTAATTCACAAAGATATTTATACCATAATTCAATTTCAAGGTTATTAATTGCATTATATAGTAAAGGTCAAATATTATCACAATTAATGAATAGAATTATGTTACAAGGAATCATTTTAACTTGTTCAAAACCAAATATAAATTTATCTACATTGAATACTATAAATAAAAAGAATGATGAAAACTATCAAGAGAATGAAAATAGTAATGAATTATACAC
>JBKBMR010000073.1:0-9975 GCA_046295755.1 Methylohalobius sp. | reverse complement strand
CGGAAAATTCACCGAAGACTCGCCGTATCGTCCCAACTCCCCCTACTCTGCTTCCAAAGCCGCCTCCGACCACTTAGTGCGCGCCTATCATCACACCTACGGCCTGCCAACCCTGATTACCAACTGCTCCAACAACTATGGTCCCTACCAGTTTCCGGAAAAACTCATCCCGCTCATGATCCTCAACGCCGTAGAAGGCAAACCCCTGCCGGTCTACGGCAGCGGCTTGAATGTCCGCGACTGGCTTTACGTAGAAGACCACTGCCGGGCGATCGAACGGGTGCTCGAAGCCGGTCGGCCCGGCGAGGTTTACAACATCGGCGGCGGCAGCGAAAAGACCAACCTCGAGGTAGTCACGGCTATCTGCCACATCCTCGACGAACTCCTGCCCGATTCCCCCCATCGTCCCCACCAGCGGTTGATCACCTTCGTCGCCGACCGTCCCGGTCACGACCTGCGCTATGCTATCGACTTCAGCAAAATCCAGCGCGAACTAGGATGGTGTCCTAAGGAAAGCTTCGCCACTGGCTTAGCAAAAACAGTCCGCTGGTATCTAAACAATCAGGACTGGTGCCAAAGAGTCACCGACGGCAGCTATCGACGCGAACGCTTGGGGAGGGCAATATGAGGAAAGGCATCATCCTTGCCGGTGGCTCAGGTACTAGGCTGTATCCACTCACCCACGCAGTCAGCAAGCAACTCCTGCCAATTTACGACAAGCCGATGATCTATTATCCCCTGGCCACTCTAATGTTAGCCGGGATCCGCGAAATCTTAGTGATCACCACTCCGCATGACGCCCCGTTGTTCAAACGCCTGCTCAGCGACGGCCGCCAATGGGGCATTGAGCTGCATTATGCGGTCCAGCCTCATCCCGGCGGGCTTGCCCAAGCATTCCTGATCGGCGAGGATTTCATCAAACAGAACCCATGCTGCCTGGTTCTGGGGGACAACATCTTCTACGGCCACGGTCTGACCGAAATCCTAAGAAGCGCTAGCCGCCGCCCAGGCGCCACCGTCTTCGGCTACTGGGTCAAAGACCCGCAGCGCTACGGAGTGGCCGAGTTCGACTCTCAGGGCAAAGTGATCGGACTGGAAGAAAAACCCCTTCACCCCAAATCCCACTGGGCGGTAACCGGCATCTATTTCTACGACGAACAAGTCTGCAATTTGGCTCGATCCCTCCGGCCCTCTGCCCGCGGCGAGCTAGAGATCACCGATCTCAACGCCCTATATTTGGCCCAAGGCCAGCTCCATCTGGAAAAGCTCGGCCGCGGCATCGCTTGGCTCGACACCGGCACGCACGAATCCCTGATGCAGGCCTCGCAATTCATCCAGACCATCGAGGAGCGCCAGGGACTCAAAATCTGCTGCCCCGAGGAGATCGCCTATGCTCAGGGTTGGATCGACGCCAAGCAGTTGGCGCAGCAGGCGGAACAATTCAAAAGCAACGGTTATGGCGCCTATCTCAGGCGCGTCTTAGAACAGGGAGCCGTGTGGTGAAAGTCATCGAAACTCCTCTTAAGGGGGTGCTCCTGATCGAACCGAAGGTGCATGGGGACGCCCGCGGCTTCTTCATGGAAACCTGGAACCTCAAGCGTTACCACGAAGCGGGAATCCAGGCGAATTTCGTCCAAGACAATCTGTCTTTGTCCCGACGAGGAATTCTGCGTGGCCTGCATTACCAATGGCCAAACCCTCAAGGTAAGTTGGTCCAGGTGCTGCGCGGAGCGGTTTTCGACGTGGCGGTCGACATCCGCCGCGGCTCTCCCAACTTCGGCCGCTGGGTGGCATACGAATTATCCGCCGCCAATCACCGCCAACTTTACATCCCAGAAGGCTTTGCCCACGGCTTCTGCGTCCTGAGCAGAGAGGCCCTGTTCGCCTACAAGTGCACCGATTTCTATCACCCTGAGAATGAGTACAGCCTGCGCTGGGACGATCCGGAGCTGGGCATCGCCTGGCCGATTGCTGCGCCGATTTTGTCGGCTAAAGACAGCAACGCTCATTACCTTAAAGACTTGCCGGAGGAGGCGCTACCGGCTTTTCGTCCAGATTCCGCTTAAACCTGGGAGAACAAGGTCAATCCTGGCGGCTCTTTGCCGGGATAAGGCGCAGAATCTCGCCGTCTTCCTCATCGGTCAAAAGATAAACAGCGCCGTCTGGTCCCTGAACGACATGACGGATGCGCCTCTGCATAGGGATTCTCTCTTCAGCCTTCACCTGCTGGCCTTCGAGCGTCAGGCGAACGAGCGCCTTCGAGGAAAGCCCAGCGATGAGCAAGTTCCCGCGCCAGGTCGGAAAGAGATCACCGGTATAGAAGCTCATGCCGGAAGGCGAGATCACCGGATTCCAGTAATAGAGCGGCTGCGCCAGGTCAGGCCGCGTCGGGGGATCCGGGATGTCCTTGCCGAAATAATGCCGCCCCCAGCTCACCAACGGCCAGCCGTAGTTACGTCCCGGCTCTATCAGGTTGAGCTCATCTCCGCCAGCCGGACCGAACTCCGTCGCCCACAAGTCGCCCTTCTCAGGGTGGATCGCTGCCCCCTGAACGTTGCGGTGGCCATAAGACCAGATCTCTGGCCTGGCACCCGGCCGATCGACAAAAGGATTGTCGCGCGGCACTGAACCGTCCGGGTGGATCCGAACGATCTTGCCGAGGTGGTTGAAAAGATCCTGGGCGGGATCGAATTTGAAGCGCTCGCCCAAGGTGATGAACAGCTTGCCGTCGGGTGCGAAGACGAGCCGGGAACCAAAATGGTTCCCCCCGCTGACCTTGGGTTGCTGGCGAAAGATCACCCGAACATCTTCAAGGGCACCTTCGGCGAATCTCGCCCGCGCCACCGCGGTGGAGGCCCCTCCCTTGCCGGGTTCAGCATAAGAGAGATAGACCAAGCGGTTGGAGACAAAATTAGGGTCGAGCGCTACGTCCAATAGGCCGCCTTGGCCTCTCGCGAACACCTTTGGCACTCCGGCCAAAGGTTCAGAAATCCAACCCTCCTTGGTCACGATCCGAAGCCGGCCTGGGCGCTCGCTCACCAGCATGCTCCCGTCAGGCAGAAAGGCAAGCCCCCACGGGTGTTCAAGCCCGCTAGCCACCGTCTGGACCTGAATCCTCTCGGTCTGAGTATCGATCATCCACCCCGGCCGCGGATCCGCAAACGCTAAGGCAGTCGGCAATATAAGGAGAGTGAGAAAGCTCAACCACCTGAGTTGTGGAACGAGGTTTCCGGCATTCATCACCCGCTCTTGGGGTAACAGATAAAGAAACACTTAGTATGCTAAAACCATCTTGACCCAGCAAGTACTTCGTTGAGATTGACAAAGGCGGCCAGGCCAAGAAACTGACCCTTCAAAACACTCGGTTCGAAAACCGCCACGGCAGGTCGTTGGCCGAGGCTGGCCTCCCGTGGGCCTTCGACGCCCCCCGGCGAGGACTTCAAGCTCGCCGCCGCGGCTTACCGGATCCATATGGCCCACCTGTTCGATCCGATGATGGCCGTGCACACATCCAACGTCGAGCCGCTGCCGCACCAGATCACTGCGGTCTACGAGTCGATGCTGCCGCGCCAGCCGCTGCGCTTCGTGCTGGCTGATGACCCTGGGGCGGGCAAGACCATCATGGCCAGGCTGTACATCCGCGAGCTGCTGATGCGCGCCGCGTGCTGATCGTCGCCCCCGGCAGCCTGGTCGGGCAATGGCAGGACGAAATGTGCGAAAAGTTCGGGCTGTCGTTTGCGCTGTTCTCGCGCAAGCAGGTCAAGCAGTCCTGAAGCGGCAACCCCTGCGACGACTACGACCTGCTGATTGCCCGTTTAGATCAACTGGCCAGCGCTTAAGGACCTGCAGAGAAGCTGCGCCGGACGCACTGGGACCCGATCGTCGTTGACGAGTTGCAGACCGCGTATGGCAGGATTTGTCATTTCGAGCGCAGCGCCTGTCATTTCGAGCGCAGCGAGAAATCTTCAGCGCAGCGAGAAATCTTCTCAAACGAGGGTTACGATTTCTCCTCGCTAGCGCTCGTCGAAATGCCAATTTATTCGGCGAGCGCACAAATTGAACTTTTGTGATAGACTTTAAGTCTATTTACTGGAAAACTGAAGGGGGCGATCTGGCTTCGACGCGGATCGCAAAACCTTTCGGGGCATGCCGAGGTGCAGGTACCCTCGTAAAACCATCTGCAAGCTAATAGTTGCCAACGACGACAACTACGCACTCGCTGCTTAAAACCCAGTAGGGTGCCATCTGACCGGAGCCGTGCTTGTGCGTCCGGATTTCAGGTGTCATAGCTCACAAGCTCGCGGTGAGGCGTGTCCGGCGCCGATCCGCTAAAACTCAACCGGAATCGCCGTTTGTATTCCCCGCCGTCCGGGTAGCAAACGGTTAAAACAAGGGAACGGCTAAGCATGTAGAACCGAAGGCGGAGGGTTCGCGGACGGGGGTTCGATTCCCCCCGCCTCCACCATGTTATCCATGCTCAAAACGTAAGTGTTGGCGCGGTTTCCGGCGTTGGCCTCGTGAGCGCCGGTCCTCCAATGGCATTTCGACGAGCGTTAGCGAGGAGAAATCTTAACCATGGCTGAGAAGATTTCTCGCTTCGCTCGAAATGACAAATCCTGCCATACGAGGGGATACTCTACTTTAAGGCTTATATTGCGCGCTCGGTTTTTTCAGCAAGCCAAGCAACTTTTTTAGCTCTGGTTCCTGGACGAAGTCGGGCGTCTGAACCATATGGCTGCGCCCATCTTCCTTGTAGAGAGACAAAAGCTTCCCGACGGCCGCGTCATCTTCCGCAAGCACGAAAGGGATCAGGATTGACCCACTCAGCTCCCCCACCAGGTTCTAACTCGCCCCACGTCCACGTGCACGAAGTTGGAAACCGGATAGTAACCGACGCCTCCGGCTTTAAGCGCCAGTGCTGCCTTGTACACATCCTTAAGCTCCCGGCCCGGGATCCGGATGTCCACCGCCATCCCGAAGGTATGCAGGCTAGACTTGGCCACCTGCTCAGAGTAGGCCGCCAGCATGGCATTAGTGGCCGGGGAGCGGTAACCGGAGATGACCTCGATGGGTCTCGCCGTTTCCAATCTTCGGCTCAGAACGTAGAGCAGGTCGAACAGACGCGCGTTCATCGGAAAAACTTCGTCGCGCCGATGGTCGCGCAACAGGTAATTGATTTTTTTCAGAGAATCGGAGAGATAGCGCCCGTTAAACCAGTACACGGCGGATAAGGACTCCCCCGTGTGCAAGTTGATAAGCTTGAGGCTGCGCGCAGGGGCAAACGCCCACGCGGGGGCGGCGGTCAAAGCGACCCCAACACCTAAGCCAAACTTGAGAAACTGTCGCCGATTCATCGTTTCCCTCCTCCTTTTTTTCAGGAACTACCTTATCGATGCGTCTGGCGATCCCTTCGCTGTGTTTCAATCCCAAGATCACTTGGTCCCAACCGAGTTTGGGAATTGGTTCCAGACGATAAGCCGCTTGTAGAAACTCTTGCCAAGGATCGACTCCCCGATTATAAACATCGCGGTGGGCTTCCAGCCAGACCCTCCCCTCGGCGTCTTTATCGATGATCACCGGCTGGTAGATGATTTCGACGCTGTCGCCTACTTTCACCTGATAGAAGAGATCCTCGGCATCATCCGGATGCAAGCGAATGCAGCCATGGCTGCGGAATTGATAAATGCTCATCGGGTAGATGGTGCTGTGAATGCCATAGCCAGGCAACGTCAATCCTAACCAGTATTTGCCCAAAGGGTTATCAGGACCGGGAGGAACCCTGGTCCGCACCTGTCGCCCCTCCCTGCGCATCTCCTCCTGGATCGACTTAGGGACGATCCACTCTTTATTGATCTCCTTGCTCCTGATGGCAAAGCGCCCTATTGGCGTTGGCCAGGAAGGCCGGCCTAGACCCACCGGGTAATGGGCCACTAATTTCCCTTCGCGGAAGAGATACAACATGCGCTGGGGGATGTTGATGAGGATGCCGTCCTGGCGTCTTTGCGGCACCAGGTGGCGGTTGTCCACTTTAAGGTTCTGCCCGGGATACAGGCGGGCGTTGAAAGCTATCCCGTTTTCCCGCGCCAGGACCTTGGCATCGACTCCGAAACGCGCGCCGATGCCAAGCAGAGTATCTCCGCGCTTGACCGTATAGGTGAATACGCCGCCGACGATCTCCGCCGAGGCTAAGGCGGAAAACCCAAACAGGATCAACATCCAGACCAAAGCTAAGGTCTTGAAACCAACGATCGAAGCGAAAGAAGCGCGGGAATCGGGCATGGAGTGGGTCTCAAAAGTTGGGAACTTAGCGCGCCTGGCAGGACTCGAACCTGCAGCCCTCGGCTTAGAAGGCCGATGCTCTGTCCGGTTGAGCTACAGGCGCTGGTGTGGTCGGGGCAGAGGGATTCGAACCCCCGACATCCTGCTCCCAAAGCAGGCGCGCTACCAGACTGCGCTATGCCCCGTAAAAATAATTATATCCTTTCAGCATCGGTTCAAACCACTCTTTGACTATGGGTAGCCTAGTTCCATCTTCTTTTAAGCCAGCGTGGTGGCTGAGGAGCCCGCACGGCCAAACCCTTTGGCCGGTCTTGATCAGGCGGATCGCCACTCCGCCCCGCCGCCACCAACTTCTGCCTACTCCGGACGGAGACGTTTTAGAACTGGACTGGTGTGGAGATAAAGGCCCTTTGGTAATCGTCCTGCACGGCCTAACCGGAAGCGCCAACTCGCATTACATCAAAGGCTTGCAGTGGGCTTTGTTAAGACACAGCTTGCGCAGCGTGGTATTGAATTTCCGCGGCTGCAGGCAGCCCAACCGCACCGCCCGCTGCTACCACAGCGGCGAGACTGAAGATTTAGATTTCCTCTACCGCTGGCTCCGCCAGCAAGAGCCAAAGACCCCCTTAGCGGCGGTGGGTTATTCTTTAGGCGGCAACGTGCTTTTGAAGTGGTTGGGGGAACGAGGAAAACTGGACTTGTTCGCCGCCTGCGCGGTTTCCGTTCCCTTGCTGCTCGCTGAATGCGCCAGCGCTATGGACCGCGGCTTTGCTAGGATTTATCGCAACCACCTACTGGCTGAACTCAAGCGCTACCTCAAGCGCAAAATCGCTTATCTGGAAAGCCTTGGATCTGCCGAGGAAGCTGCCAAACTCAAGGGTCTTGGAGATCTTTCCAGCATTTGCTCGTTTTGGGAATACGACGACCGTGTCATCGCGAAGTTGTACGCATTCCGGGATGTCCATGATTATTATGCGCGTTGCAGTTCACGACCGTATTTGCAGCACATCAAGGTCCCCACCCTGTTGATCCAGGCGCGCGATGACCCGTTCATGACGCCTGAGGTAATCCCTTCCGCCGAAGAGACCTCAGCTTGGGTGGAGCTGGAAATCACCGCCCGCGGAGGCCATGTGGGATTCGTCCAGGGAAAGCTCCCCGGACAGGCTGACTACTGGTTGGAACATCGGATTCCGGAGTTCCTCCAAAGCCGACTGCCTTGAGAGCCGAAAACAAGGGATCACCCACCGGACTTTTGATACACGGGCAAGTCGGTTTCGATGCTGAAATACTTTGCCTCTTTACCAGCAGGTAGACTGATCGCCTGAGTATAGGAACGTACTTCCCCTCGTTCCAACACATCCAAAGTTGGCACGCCCTTTTCGTCCACTCCGACCGTAGAACTGGCTACCTGAATCCCCAAATGGTCGAAAAACATGACCTTGACGATCGGATGCACCGCCGTCAAATCGCCATTTCTCAAAGTGAGTTTGAATTCGTAGTTGCGATCCTCTTCCTTGCCGACCCGGGTAAAAATGATGTGTTGGATATATTGCTCGTCGATCGGGATGACCTTGTCGAACTCCAGCGGATGCAAGCCTGGCAGGCGCTTTTTGACCAATTCGGCCAGTTCCTGCTCCAACTGCTTAAGTTGCGGTCGCAAGTGTTCCAGCTCGCGCTCCTGTCTAGCCTGAAGCAGGGTCAAATCGTACAATTCTTTTGCATATAAGCTAAGCTTGATGGAAGTGAACAAAAGCAGCAGAAACAAAACAGCGACCGCCGTCCACAAGCCGAAAATCAGCTTCTTATAATGGCGATGGTGGTAATGCTTGACCCCGTTGCTTTGCCGACGCACGCGCCTGCGCCGTTCCAGGGGACGATCTGTTGTAGGGACGACCTTCTCGTAGTCGCCATTTACGCTTTCAATACGGTTGGATTCTTCCATCACCAGGATTTAAGCAAAAATAAGGCCAAAAGATTAAATGTACATAAAAAAACAATTGCTTAATCTGCAATGAAAGAGCTACAACAACTACTTTGGCCAAGATTGTTAAAAAAACTGACACTTGGGCAGACTTTAGTAAAATGCGCCACGCAATGATAGAGCGTTAAATTTATGGCGTCCATCGTTTCCCGCCCCAGCTGCACCGACTTCTTCGAACCAGGCTTGCTTTCGGTGGCAGAGGCCAAAAGCCGGATTCTTAGGTGCGTTCGAGCGGTATGCGGTAGCGAGAAGGTGCCGTTGATTTTCGCCTTGCACCGCATCCTGGCCGAACCGGTCGTCTCTCCCCTGGATGTTCCCGCCTTTACCAATGCTGCGGTGGATGGTTTCGCCGTTTCGGGAAAATCCCTTCCACCCCTAGGTCAAACCGGTCAGTTTCAAATCATAGGCGAAGCGTTAGCCGGCCATCCTTTTGCTGGCACCGTCCAATCGGGCCAGGCCGTGCGCATCATGACAGGAGCTGTTCTCCCGGAAGGAGCAGATACTGTCTTGATGCAAGAACAGGTGCAGCTGGTAGGCGACGATCAAATCCTGGTGGGAGACCGTCACCGTCCAGGCGAAAACGTGCGCTTTGCCGGGGAGGACATTCGCTGCGGCGAGACCGTCCTAAATCCGGGCAGGCAAATTACCCCGCCCGACCTGGGCCTGATCGCTTCGCTTGGCCGGCTAGAGGTTACGGTAAAGCGCAAGCCCATCGTGGCTGTGCTTTCTACGGGAGATGAAATCTTGGCCCAAGGGATCCCTCACGTTCCCGGAAAGCTTTACGACAGCAACCGCTTTTCTCTCATCGGGGCGCTTACGAGATTACCGCTGGAAATCCTCGACTTAGGAATCGTGCCGGACGACGAGAAGCGCCTGGAAGCTACTTTGCGCGAGGCGGCTGAAGCGGCCGATGTCGTCCTCAGCTCCGGCGGGGTCTCGGTCGGCGAGGCCGATTACACCAAGCGCGTCCTGGCTCGATTGGGCGATATCCAGTTTTGGAAAGTGGCGATCAAACCAGGCCGTCCTTTGGCTTTCGGACGACTAGGCAACGCCTTGTTCTTTGGCCTTCCTGGCAATCCAGTAGCCGTTTTGGTGACCTTTTACTGCTTCGTGCAACCAGCTTTATACCGCCTGGCTGGCACCGAGCCGCCTCTTCTTCCCGTTTTGTCGGCCACCGCTTTAGAACCTTTGCGCAAAAAGGAAGGCCGAACTGAGTTTCAGCGCGGCCTCTTACTCCCTACAGAGAGAGGCTTTCAGGTCAAAACCACCGGCCGCCAAGGCTCCGGCATTTTAAGTTCAATGAGCCTTGGCAATTGCTTTATCGTCTTGGAACACGAGCGCGGCCCGGTAGAGGCTGGCGAGACTGTGAGCGTGTGGCCGTTTTCCGCCCTCATGTAAAAGGGAGAGACTTAAGCGCCTGTCATTTCGAGCGAAGCGAGAAATCTTCAGCGCAGCGAGAAATCTTCTTAAGCCATGGTTAAGATTTCTCCTCGCTAGCGCTCGTCGAAATGCCATCCTCGCTGGCGCTCGTCGAAATGCCAATTTAGCAGACGGTGACAGACACCGCTCAGCCATGGACCGCCTCCCCAAACGCCGGAGCGCTCCTTGTCTCGTACTTGCCGATAGTGGCCAGGTCAAAGACCAATAGCGCAAATCCGGCCAAGGTTATCCAGCCAAACAGCATCCGAAAGGCCATCGCTTCCACAAACCAAGGG
>JBKBMR010000072.1:0-9981 GCA_046295755.1 Methylohalobius sp. | reverse complement strand
TCCCCCTCGAACTGCCCGTGACTTTAGAAAGCATAGAGCGCTGGACCAAGGCCTTGGCCGACCGAGGACTGCTTAGCGAGCCAAAAACGGGTACCGTAGGAGCCGTAGCCCTGGATAAACATGGGCGCCTGGCGGCGGCTACCTCTACCGGCGGCGGCAGCGCTAACTTCCCCGAGCGCGTCTCTGATTCGGCCACCGTCGCCGGCAATTACGCCTCGGCTTATGCCGCCATCAGCTGCACCGGGATCGGTGAACAAATCGTCGACGACGGCCTGGCGGTGCGCATCGAGACCCGCGTGCGCGACGGCGCAAATTTGATCTCAGCCTCGCACAAGACCCTTGCGGAGGCCGTAATGCGGCAGCGGCGCTACGGCTGGATCGGTGTTGACTCAACAGGTCACTGGGTAGTAGCTTGTACCACCGAAGTCATCTTTTGGTGGGGAAGTCCGAATGCAATCCCAACTTCAGATTCGCATCAAACAGGTCTATGATCTGCCAGAAGGAAATGGTTCGGCCACGACCCCAAAAGCCTTAAGCGCCTGTCATTTCGAGCGAAGCGAGAAATCTTCAGATTTCTCCTCGCTTGCGCTTGTCGAAATGCCAGCCGATTCTTTCGGCCCTAAAGCAAGGGCCGGTCACTTTGGTCTACGGCGCCGCCGACCCGGTCCATAGCAACGCCGCTGCTTTGAAGGAATTTTTGGAAGGCGATCATGAGGATCGCCTTTGGGCGATGCCCTTCATGCTCAGCCGCACCCGGCCTTGCCGGTCTATCTCAAGCACCTTGACCCGCACTACATCTCCTTCCTTGAGCACTTCGCGCACATCGTTTAACCTGCGATCGCTGATCTGGGAGATGTGAAGGAGGCCGTCCCGTCCTGGCAGGATATTGACGAAGGCGCCAAACTCCATGATCCTAACCACCTTGCCCTCGTATTCCCGGCCCACTTCCACGTCGGCGACGATCTCCTCGATGCGGCGGCGCGCCTCTTCCCCAGCCTTTTTGTCCACCGAAGCGATTTTGACTACGCCGTCGTCTGAGATGTCGATGCTGACCCCGGTCTCGTCGGTGATGCTACGGATCGTCACCCCACCTTTGCCGATCACGTCGCGGATCTTGCTCGGATCGATCCTAAAGGTGATGATCCTGGGAGCGTAATCGGACATCTCCGCGCGCGGCGCAGGCAGAACTTCGTTCATCTTGGCGAGGATCTCAAGGCGGCCTTCGCGCGCCTGTTCCAAAGCCTGGCGCATGATCTTAGGAGTAATTCCACAGGTCTTGATGTCCATCTGTAGCGCGGTCACCCCTTTGGCCGTTCCACCGACTTTGAAATCCATATCGCCTAAGTGATCCTCATCGCCCATGATGTCGGATAAGACCACATAATCGTCCCCTTCCTTGATTAACCCCATGGCGATCCCGGCCACCGGCGCCTTGATCGGCACCCCGGCATCCATCAGTGCCAGGCTCGTACCGCACACGGTAGCCATGGAGCTGGAACCGTTCGACTCAGTGATCTCCGACACCACCCGGACGACATAAGGGAACTCGTTTTCGCTCGGCATGACCGCCTGGACTGCCCGCTTCGCCAACCGGCCATGGCCGATCTCGCGGCGCTTGGGCGCTCCTACTGGACCGACTTCCCCGACGCAGAACGGCGGGAAGTTGTAGTGGAGCATGAACGACTCGAAATATTCTCCTTCGATGGCATCGATCAACTGGGCATCGCGCCCGCTCCCTAAGGTAGCGATCACCAAAGCCTGAGTCTCGCCCCGAGTGAACAGAGCGCTGCCGTGAGTCCTGGGCAATACGCCGGTACGAATAGCGATCGGGCGAATATCGGCCAATCCGCGCCCATCGATCCTGACCTTGTCGGCCAGAACCTTGCTGCGGACCAGCTTCTTTTCCAATTCTTCCAAGGTTTGTTTGATCTCAGCCGGCGAGAAACGCTCATCCTGAGCCAGGGCATCGACGACCGCCGTGCGGATTTCCTTGAGCTTGCGGGAGCGCTCCTTCTTCCCGCGAATCTGATAAGCTTCAAGCAAAGACTCCCAGGCACGGCTTTCGACCTGCGCGGAAAGCTCCGGGTCCACCAGCTTCGGCGTCCACTCCCAGGATGGCTGAGCCGCCTCGGCGGCAAGTTCCTTGATCACGGCGATGGCCGCCTGCATTTGCTCATGGCCAAACATGACCGCTCCCAGCATCACCTCCTCAGAAAGCTCCTTGGCTTCCGACTCGACCATCAGCACTGCATCTTCGGTACCAGCCACCACGAGATCGAGCATCGACTGGGCGATCTCGGAGGTGGTCGGATTGAGCAAATACTGGCCGTTTTTATAACCTACCCGGGCTGCTCCGATCGGTCCCAAAAACGGTAGACCAGAAATCGCCAACGCCGCAGAAGCCCCGAGCATGGCCGGGATGTCGCCGTCCACTTCGGGATTGGAAGATAACACCGTAGCGATGATCTGCACTTCGTGGTGGAAACCCTCCGGGAACAGAGGGCGGAGGGGCCGGTCGATCAAGCGCGAGGTTAAGGTTTCCTTTTCCGAAGGCCGCCCTTCGCGCTTGAAGAAACCACCTGGGATGCGCCCGGCGGCATAGGCTTTCTCCTGATAATTGACGGTAAGCGGGAAGAAATCGGCGCCGGGCGCAGGCTCTTTGGCTCCGACGACGGTGACCAGCACTACCGTTCCATCAATGTCTACGATCACCGCGCCATCAGCCTGTCGAGCAATTTCTCCAGTCTCTAGAACGACCCGACGGCCGCCATAGTTAAATTCTTTGCGGATTGGCTTCATTTTAAAATTTTACTTGCGTAGTCCCAGACGTTCGATCAGATTTCGATAGCGTTCTATGTCCTTGACTTTAAGATAATTTAAGAGCTTACGGCGCTGGTTGACCAACCTCAGCAAACCGCGGCGGGAATGCATGTCCTTTTGGTGTTTCTGAAAGTGGGGGGTTAATTGATTGATCCGGGCGGTGAGCAAAGCCACCTGCACCTCAGGTGAACCGGTATCGTTTTCGCTACGTCGATATTCCTGCATGATTCGAGATTTCTCTTCAGCGGTCAAAGGCATGATTTTACTCCCATTTTGATGGTTGCACGGTGATATTAAGTCAGCTTGAACAAACGGCGTGGCGCAACCCGACCATCATCGAGTACTTCACCCACACCCAAAAAAAATCCTTCCCGATTATACAGGCGCACATACCCTTCCGCCTTAAGCTTAGGGATCATGACTGCCTGCCCCCTCAGTATATAGAAACTCATCTCGTCCGCCAGCACTACTCGTGGACACGCAGCCACCGCCCGGTCGATGGGGAGCAAGCAAGCACGGCGAGCCTCCAGTGTCATCTCGGCCAAGCGATCGAGGGTGATCGCGTCTTCGACCAGGAAATCGCCTACCTGAGTGCGGCGCAGATTTTCCACGTAACCCCCGGTGCCCAGCGCTTTGCCGATATCCTCGGCCAAGGTCCGAATAAACGTGCCCTTGGAGCAAAAGATTTCCAACTTAAGAAAATCCGAACCGAAATCAAGCAACTTTAGACTGTGGATCATCACCCGCCGGGGAGGCCGATCCACTTCGATCCCTTGTCTGGCGAGATCATAGAGGCGCTGGCCCTGATGTTTCAAGGCTGAATACATAGGGGGGATTTGCTCGATCTCCCCCCGAAAAAGGCTCAAAGCGCGGTCGATCGTAATCGGATCCAGCACCGGCACTGGCCAGCGCCCGCGGACTTCTCCTTCCGCATCCCCGGTCGCAGTCACTGCGCCTAAGCGCACCGTCACCAGGTAGCGCTTATCGCTGCCTAGGAGAAAAGAAGAGATCTTGGTGGCCTCCCCGAAGCAGATCGGAAGCAATCCCGAAGCGATGGGGTCTAGGCTTCCGGTATGCCCTGCCTTGCGCATACCCAAAAAGCGCTTGGCCTGTTCCAAAGCCTGGTTGGAGGTATGCCATTGCGGCTTGTCTAGGAGCAGAATACCGTGAACGTCATGACGGCTCGATTTATGGTTCATTCGATCACTTAAGCTCTTGTTTGGCAATCTGATCTAAAAGTCTTGTTATCCTAAATCCGGACTCGAGCGCCGTATCTCGGTAAAAACGCAACTCTGGAATGGTCCTTAACTTAAGGCGTTTGCCTAACTCCCGGCGCAAGAAAGGGGCCGCATTGTTAAGCACTTCCAGGCTGTCCTCCAGCTTGCCCTCCTCCAAAGAGGACACATAGACTTTGGCCACCGACAGATCGCGGCTGACCTCCACATCGTCGACGGTCACCCAACCTAAGCGCGGGTCCTTGATCTCGAAGCGGATCAAATCCGAAAGCTCTCTTTTAAGCTGGGAGGCGACCCTTTGGGCGCGTTCGTATTCTTTAGGTCTCATAGTTATTCCTCAGCCGCAACTTCCACGCGCTCGTACACTTCGATCAAGTCGCCTTCCCGGACATCGTTGTAATTCTTGATCCTGATACCACATTCCATGCCGGCTTTGACCTCAGCGACGTCTTCCTTGAAGCGGCGCAGGGACTCGATCTGTCCCTCTCCGAGAACCACTACGTTGTCGCGCAATACCCGGATCGGAAGCCCACGGCGTACCAACCCTTCTCTGACCATGCAGCCTGCGATCTGACCGAACTTGGGATGGCGGAACACTTGCCGCACTTCGGCTATCCCGACGACGCGTTCCTTCATCACAGGCTTAAGCAGCCCGCGGATGGACTTCTTGACGTCATCGATCAGATCGTAGATCACGCTGTAGTAGCGGATCTCTACTCCTTTCTCCTCGGCCAGTTTCCGAGCTTGGCTTTCGGCGCGGACATTAAAGCCCACGACGATGGCATTGGAAGCGAGCGCCAGGTTGACGTCGCCCTCGTTGATGCCGCCCACGCCCCCGGCGACCACCTGCACCCGAACCTTGTCGGTGGAAAGCTGGGTGAGTGCCTCGCGCAGCGCCTCCAAGCTGCCCTGGACGTCGGCCTTGACGACCAGATTAAGATCCACCGCCTGACCCTCTTCCATGCGGGAGAATACGTCCTCCAGCTTGGTGGCAGCGGTGGCAAGCCTTTTACTTCGCACTTTCTCGGCCCGCAGCTGGGCCAACTCTTTGGCGATCCTTTCGTCTTTGACCACGATCAGATCATCGCCTGCATTGGGCACGCTAGACAACCCTAAGATTTCCACCGGAGTGGATGGACCTGCCTCTTTGAGCTGACGTCCGTTCTCATCGAACATCGCGCGAATCCGGCCATAGCACTCACCGCACAGGACCAAGTCCCCCTTGTGCAGAGTACCTGCCTGTACCAATACGTCCGCCACTGGCCCCCGGCCCCGATCCAAACGAGACTCCAATACTACCCCCCGCGCGCTGCCCTTGACCGGCGCTTTGAGCTCCAACAGCTCGGCCTGAAGTAGAATCGCTTCCAACAGATCATCGATTCCCTGACCAGTTTTGGCCGAAACCAGAGCGAACTGGGTGTCGCCGCCCCATTCTTCCGGTACGATCTTGAGTGCGGCCAATTCATTCTTGACTCGATCCGGATCGGCCTCGGGTTTATCGATCTTGTTGATCGCCACTACAATCGGCACGCCAGCGGCTCGTGCATGTTCAATGGCCTCTTTGGTCTGGGGCATCACGCCGTCGTCGGCCGCCACCACCAGCACCACGATGTCGGTTACTTTAGCCCCGCGCGCCCGCATCGCAGTAAAGGCAGCGTGCCCAGGAGTGTCCAAGAAGGTAATCTTACCGCGGTCGGTCTTGACCTGATAGGCGCCAATGTGCTGGGTGATTCCACCCGCTTCCCCCGCCGCCACTTTGGTACGGCGGATGAAGTCCAAAAGCGAAGTCTTGCCGTGGTCAACGTGCCCCATGATGGTGACCACCGGCGGCCGCGGCTTCTCCTCTTCGACCACCTCCTCAACCACCTGGGACAACAAAGACTGTTCCAAATCCGCGGCCGATAACAGCTTGGCGCGGTGACCCATCTCCTCGACCACGATGGCCGCGGTCTCCTGATCCAGGACCTGATTGATGGTCGCCATGATCCCCAACTTTATTAGGTGCTTGATCACTTCGCTGGCCTTGACGGCCATCCTCTGAGCCAGTTCAGACACGGTGATCGATTCTGGGATCGCTACTTCGCGTACCGCTTGGGCAGGAGTACGCACTTCTTCCGCCTTCGCTTTTTTCTTCGCGCGTGCTTTGGCAACTAGCAGCTCAGGTTCCGGAATCCCCAGCTTTTTGCGTGCGGGAGGTTCTTTTTTCTCCTCCTTTTTCTTGGCCTTTTTCGGCGCCGGTTTTTCCACCTCTTCCGCTACCAGCTCGACTACCTCCTCGACGGGAGTTGCCGCCTCTTCTGCCTGCAGGCGCGCCATCTCCTCTTCCTCGCGGCGTTTCTCCTCCTCAAGCCTTCGCGCCATCTCCTCTTCCTCGCGGCGTTTGGCTTCCTCCAATTCCTTCAGACGCTGCTCCTCCAAGGCCTGGCGAGCCTTTTCAGCCTCGAGCTGCTCTGCGGTAAGTCCTACCACCTCGCTGCGCTTGACATAGGTACGACGCTTGCGCACCTCCACGCTGACGGTCTTGACACCGCGCCCCGGCAGCCTCCCCTGCTTGAGCTCCGTAACCTCCTTGCGCTTTAAGGTCACGCGGCGCGGACCCAAGGCTTCGGCATCCTCCCCCTTGCCGTGGCTTTGCCGCAAAAAGCGCAGCAGGCGGAATTTTTCCTCATCGTTGAGTAAATCCGAAGCCGAGCTTTTGCTAAGCCCGGCTTCGTTCAATTGACTAAGCAGGCGCTCCGGTGGAATACCGATAGTATCGGCCAACTGTCTTACGGTTACTTCACTCATCGCTATACCCTCTATCACTTACCTGCCAGATTCTGGCGCAAACCACGGTTCGCGCGCCTTAAGGATCAACTGTGCGGCTTTGTCCTCGTCCAAATCCGGGTCGATCTCCAAAAGCTCATCCACCGACATCTCAGCCAGATCTTCGACTGTCCGAACCCCGGCAGCAGCCAGTTTATAAGCCAACACTCGGTTCATCCCCGTCAGTTCCAGAAGCCCCACATCCGGCGCTTCGGCCTCAGCCTGTTCCTCACGAGCAATAGCTTTGAGTAACAGGGCATCGCGCGCCCGCCGGCGCAGTTCTTCCACCAGCTCCTCGTTGAACCCCTCGATCTCCAAAAGTTCTTTGGCCGGCACGTAGGCAAGCTCCTCCACTGAGGAAAAACCCTCTTCCACCAGGGCTTCCGCCAGCTCCGCGTCGATGTCCAATTGCTCCATGAAGGTTTTTTTGATCGACTCTGCTTCCGAGCGGTGTTTGGCCTCCATTTCCGAGGCTGACATCACGTTCAGCTCCCATCCGGTCAACTGGCTCGCCAGGCGCACATTCTGTCCGCCGCGGCCGATGGCCTGGGAGAGATTCTCGTCGGCCACGGCGACGTCCATGGCGTGGGCATCTTCGTCCACCACGATGGAGACGATGTCGGCCGGCGCCATGGCATTGATCACGTATTGGGCGTCGTTTTCGTCCCACAGCACGATGTCGATGCGTTCCCCACTAAGCTCGTTGGAAACCGCTTGCACCCTAGAGCCGCGCATACCGATGCAGGCCCCGATCGGATCCAGACGCGGATCGCGGCTTTTGACCGCAATCTTGGCACGCACCCCAGGCTCCCGGGCAGCGCCCTTGACCTCGATCAAACCCTCACCGATTTCCGGCACCTCTAGCCTGAACAGCTCGATCAGCAACTCCGGCGCGGTCCGGCTGACGATCAGCTGGGGGCCGCGGCCTTCCTCGCGCACCTCCTTCAGATAGCCGCGCACCCGGTCGCCGATTCGGAAGGATTCATGGGGGATGGTTTCCTCGCGCGGGATTAGCGCTTCTGCGTTCTCACCCAGGTCCAGATAAACATTGCCGCGTTCGATGCGCTTGACCACCCCGGTCACCAGTTGGCCGATCCGGTTCTTGTAAGCCTTCACCACCTTGCGCCGCTCCGCCTCGCGTACCTTCTGCACGATTACCTGCTTGGCAGTCTGCGCTGCGATGCGACCAAAAGCGATGGATTCGATCGGCTGCTCTACGTACTCTCCTACCTTGACTTCCGGTTTTAGCTGCCGCGCTTCGTCTAACTCCATTTCTCTGTCCCGGTCTTTTAGCTGACCGGGCTCGACCACTTTGAAACGGCGAAAAGTCTTGTAATCGCCAGTCTGGCGGTCGATCTCGACCCGTACTTCGATTCGACCCTCGTGCTTTTTGCTCGTAGCCGTGGCCAAAGCGGTCTCCAGCGCCTGGAAGATCGCTTCCTGATCGATGTCCTTTTCGTGGGAGACCACATCGACCACACGCAGAATCTCTTTGTTCGTCATCGCTTTGTCCTTATCCTTTCATGATCGCTCGGTAATCTGGAACTAACCGGGCTTTGTCGATATCCTCGAACGGAATGGCAATCTCACGCCCATCCTCGCTTGTCAGGACCACGCGATCGCGCTCGACCCCCGCGATCACCCCTTTGAACCGGCGCTGTCCCGCCAAAGGCCGCTTGAGCTTAATCTGCACTCTATCACCAAGGAAGCGCCGGTACTGATCCGGGGTGAACAACGGGCGATCGATCCCTGGCGAAGAGACCTCGAGCGAGTAAGCTCCGGAAATCGGATCTTCCACGTCCAACAGCGCGCTGAGTTGATTGCTAACCTGCTCGCAATCATCGAGGGTAATTCCGCCCTCGACATCGATATAGACGCGCAAGATTTTCCCCTTGGGGCTTAAATCCCACTCCACTCCGACCAACTCATACCCTAGACCGGTAACGACCGGAGTTAGCAATTGAATCAGCTGCTCAGACGCTTTGCCCATGTCTTAAAAAATCAACCATCCATCCACAAAAAATGGGCCTGTGGCCCATCTTGTTTTCTTGCCTCCTTGCGAAAATAAAAAGCCCCGATTTTAGGGGCTAAAATTGGTTGCGGGGGCAGGATTTGAACCTGCGACCTTCGGGTTATGAGCCCGACGAGCTACCGGACTGCTCCACCCCGCGTTCGATTTGGCAATTATACTGAAGACGCACTCGGGTTTGCAATGCCCATTCCCGAACCTTCAAAGCCCCTTCCTTTCTTGCCAACTTAGTCGGTCAAAGCGGCAAAAAGTTCAAAACCACTGCTGTGAGCGCTCCTGCCAGTACGTCGTCCAGCATCACCCCCAGTCCCCCGCCTGCCTTTCGCTCGATCCAAGCGATCGGTCCCGGTTTCCAAATATCGAACAAGCGGAACAACACAAAACCAGCCAGCACATATTGCCAAGTCAGCGGCGTGCCAACCATGGCGATCCAGTAGCCAACTACCTCGTCCCAAACGATAGCAGGAGGATCGTTCTGGCCAAGGTCATGGTTGACCCGGCTGCAGACATATACCCCAACGACCAGTCCCAGCGCGATGGCGGCCAGAAACAGTTCTGGATGGATGAATTTGAGACCCCAATACAAAGGAATCGCTACTAAGGTGCCTGCCGTCCCCGGCGCCAGCGGCGAAAGCCCTGCCCCAAACCCCAGCGCCAAGACATGATCTGGACGGGACCATTTGAAAGTCGGTTCTGAGTGCTTCATCAAAAATGGCGATAACCCATAGGCGGAAAATCGATCACCTGTTTTCCTCTCTGTAGGCGCAGTCCCGGTTGGTGTTCTATCGTGCCGATGCGATGCCAAGTAAGGTTGAGCTTTCGCAAGCGTCGTTCTAATTCCAAAGCCCGCTGCGGGGGTACGGTGAAGCACAATTCGTAGTCATCCCCGGCACACAGTGGCAAGCGCCAATCACCGCTCTCGTCGATATACCGGCGCACCGCCTCCGACAAGGGCAAGGCCTCCCAGTCGATAGTCGCGCCTACCTGGCTGGCGGAAAGCACATGCCCCAAATCCTGCGCCAGGCCATCGGAGACATCAATACAAGCACGCGCTAGCCCCCTAAGCGCCAAGCCCAACTCCACCTGCGGCAC
>JBKBMR010000071.1:0-10101 GCA_046295755.1 Methylohalobius sp. | reverse complement strand
TGGACAACCTGCCCTGTAAGCCAAGCCTCGGTCAAATCGAACACGTCGAAACGAGCGCTGTCGGCCACCGCCTCGGCCAGCATTTGGACGTTCAGCCGGCTGGGGCCACAGAGCGCATAGAGTTTGTCGATCTCCTGGGCCGCCGCCAGAAGATTGCCCTCAGTGCGCGCCGCCAAAAAACAGAGCGCCTCGCGATCCAGGTCAAGCCCCTTGGATTTGGCCCTGCCAGCCAAAAAATCCAACAACTCCTGCCCATTCAGGGGATGTACCTGAACACCGACCCCGAGCGCCTCTAGCTGAATAAACCAGCGAGCTTTCTGAGTCGCGGCGGTAAAATTCTCTAAGCGCAACAATAGCACAATCGCCTCAGGAGGCCGCTCGGAATACCGGGCAAGCACCCTCGCCCCCTCGTCGCCGATCTTACCATCTGGCACTCGCACATCCAGTAAGCGCCGACGCGAAAACAGCCCCACAGCGTCAACTTCGGCCGCAAGGAGGTTCCAATCAAACCCAGGTAGTACGGTATAGACCCGGCGTTCCTCAAACCCGGCCTCCTGGCAAGCGCGGCGGATGCGATCTGCTGCCTCGCTCAACTGCAGTGGCTCATCCCCGTAAAGCAGATAAACTGGGGCCAGTTTAGCAAGCTGTCCGGCAAGCTGGTCGAACCTGACTCTCACGCTATCCCTCAAGCGCCTTCCTCAGGCGCCGCAGCAAGGCTTGCGCTGTTTCCCGGCGCATCTCCTCCCAGATCACCCCCTCCTCCACTGCTTTGCCGATCACGTCCAGTTGCGGGTTTAGGTAGACCCGGTGAGCAGCGATGGGTTCGGGAGGAATCAGGACCTTGCCGTCTGGGGCACGTGCCTCGAAGCGGAGCCTGAGGATCAGTTCAAATTCGACCGCTTTGCCGTTCTGATCTAGCGACAGGACGCGCCGGTCTTCCTGAATATCGGAAATCACCAGCACGCTGCCGGCGAGCTTGGGATCGGTCACCAATTCCCCGTGGAACAAGGCTAAAATCGCTCTGAGATCGCCAGCGAAAGGGTGATTCAAAGGAATGCCCTGGAGCGCAATCGCGCGCTTTTCTGGAGGCAGTTCTAACGCTCCGCGCAGGTGGAAACCACATCCTTGCAGCAATCCCAAGCAGAGGATCAAGAGAATTCGCATCGATGCCCACATGATTTGATCGAGTTAGTATAATATTGTTTTTTAACCCATCAACTAGCGCTGTGGCGCCTATGAGCTTTCAGGAGTTGATTTTAGCCCTGCAAAATTACTGGGCTAAGCAAGGTTGCGCCTTGCTTCAACCCATGGACATGGAAGTGGGAGCAGGTACCTTTCACCCCGGCACTTTCCTGCGTGCGATTGGCCCGGAACCCTGGCGCACCGCTTACGTTCAGCCTTCGCGCCGCCCCACCGACGGCCGCTATGGGGAAAACCCCAACCGCCTCCAACACTATTACCAGTTCCAAGTATTGCTCAAGCCTTCGCCTTTGGAGATTCAGGATTTGTATCTTGAGTCTCTGCGCTTTCTGGGCTTGGACCTGCTCGAGCACGACGTGCGTTTCGTGGAGGACAACTGGGAGTCTCCCACCCTAGGCGCGTGGGGGCTGGGCTGGGAAGTCTGGTTGGACGGCATGGAGATCACTCAGTTCACTTATTTTCAGCAAGTGGGCGGGCTCGACTGCCGGCCGGTATCGGGGGAGATCACTTATGGCTTGGAACGGATCGCTATGGTCCTACAGAACCAGGACAGCGTCTTCGACTTAGTCTGGACCAAAAGCGGGGAACAGACCATCACCTATGGCGACGTGTTCCACCAGAACGAAGTGGAAATGTCGGCCTACAACTTCGAGCACGCCGACGTTGAATTTCTGCGGCAAAGTTTTGAGGCCCACGCGCGCGAATGCCAAAAGCTATTGGCCTTAGGTCTGCCCTTGCCCGCCTACGATCAGGTGCTGAAGGCCTCCCACACCTTCAATCTGCTGGATGCCCGGGGTGCTCTCTCGGTCACCGAACGCCAGCGCACCATCCTGAGGGTACGCGAGCTGGCTAGAGGCGTGGCAAAGTGTTATTTCGATCGCCGCCAGGCGCTCGGCTTCCCGATGCTGTCCAAGAAGGAAGGCTGATGGCTAGGCGCGACTTGTTGTTCGAACTGGGCACCGAGGAACTTCCTCCCAAAGCGCTGCGCACCTTGATGGAAGCCCTGCGCGATGAAGTGGAGAAGCGGCTTAAGCAAGCCGATCTCGAATTCGCCTCCATCCGCGCTTATGCCACTCCGCGCCGGCTGGCCTTGATCGTTCACGAATTGGCCGAGCGCCAAAAGGACCTCAGCGTGGAACGGCGTGGCCCAACGCTTAAGGCCGCTTTCGACGCGGCTGGCCGACCAACAGCGGCAGCGCTTGGATTCGCCCAAAGCTGCGGGGTGGCCGTCGAAGCGCTCGAGACGCTCAAAAACGCCAAAGGGGAATGGCTATTGTATCGACAAACCGTACCAGGAGCAGCTGCAGCCGAGATTATCCCCGACCTCCTGCGCCAGGCCCTCGCCGCCTTGCCGATCCCCAAACGGATGCGCTGGGGCGAGCGCGAGGATGAGTTCGTGCGCCCGGTCCACTGGGCAGTCCTGATGTTCGGCAGCGAAATCATCGACGCCGAGATCCTCGGTGTCCGCACCGGCAATTTCACTTTTGGCCATCGTTTCCACTGCCCGCAACCGCTCGTCCTTGTTAACCCAGACCACTACGCCCAACTCTTGCAGAGCTGCGGCCGGGTGATCGTTGATTTCGATGAGCGTCGCCGTCACATCCACCAACAGGCGTCCAAACTAGCCAAAACCGCCGGCGGCACTGCCCTCATCGAGGACGCCCTGTTGGACGAGGTCACCGCATTGGTGGAGTGGCCGGTGGGCCTTTTAGGAGCGTTCGAGACGCGTTTTTTGGCCCTGCCCAAGGAAGTTCTGATCACCGTGATGCAGTCTCACCAAAGATATTTTCCTATTCTCGACCCGGAAGGCAGGCTGAAACCATGCTTCATCGTTATTGCCAACCTGGACAGCAAACGGCCTGAAATCGTGCGCGCCGGCAATGAGCGGGTAATCCGTCCGCGCCTTACCGATGCCGAATTCTTTTGGCACCAGGACCTCAAAATTCCCCTAGAAAATCACCTTGAGAAGTTAGCAGGCCAAATCTTCCAGCAAAAGCTGGGCACGCTGCTGGACAAGACTCACCGCCTGGAGAAATTGGCTGCGATTTTGGCCGCATGGCTGGCTGCCGATGTGACCAAAGCTAAACGCGCCGCCAGGCTTTCTAAGACCGACCTGGCCACCGCCATGGTGGGAGAATTCCCCGAACTCCAGGGGGTCATGGGCTACCACTATGCCTTGTCCCAGGGAGAAGATCCTGAGGTAGCCGCCGCCTTAGACGAACAGTATCGGCCCCGCCATGCCGGCGCGTCCCTGCCGGAGACCGTCACCGGCCAAATCCTCGCCTTGGCAGATAAACTCGATACCCTGGTGGGAATTTTTAGCATCGGCCTTGTTCCCACCGGCACCAAGGACCCTTATGCCTTGCGCCGGGCTGCGTTTGGAATCATTCGCCTTGTCCTAGAAAAGCACTTAGATTTGGATCTCAAAGCCTTGCTGACCCAGGCTGCAGAACTTTACCCGCATGAATTCGATCAGGCTGAAACGGTACGCGCCGCCTACCGGTTCATCCTCGAGCGACTCAAAGGCTATCTGCTCGATCTTGGGTTTACCTCCGATGAATTCGAGGCGGTAGCTGCGCTCGAACCTTCCAACCTGCTGGACTTCCGCTACCGGATCGAGGCGGTTCACGCCTTCCGCAAACTGCCACAAGCCGAAAGTTTGACCGCAGCCAACAAACGCATTCGCAATATCCTGCGTCAAAGTCAAGCGAAGGAATTCGGTCCGGTCAGCCAAGACCTACTTGAGGCACCAGAAGAGCAAGCCTTATACCAAGCTATCTCGCAAGCTAGAGATAAGCTCAAGCACTTGTTAGACGAGCGCAACTACACCGCCGCTCTCCAACACTTGGCCGGACTCAAAGCAAGCATAGACGCTTTCTTCGATCACGTGCTCGTGATGGTGGAAGACACCAGGCTACGCCAGAACCGGCTGGCCCTTCTGGCAGAGGCATTGGGGCTTTTCCTTCAGATCGCCGACATTTCCTGCCTGCAAGGATAAGCCATGGGCAAAGCGGGATTGGGAATCTACCTGCGTTCGGCTCTGTTTTTGGCAGTCCAGACTGCGATCACCGTAGTTCTGACTCCCTTCGTGCTCTTAGTTTCTCTCCTGCCTCAATATGAATATCGCTATCTTTTGGCGCGCTTCTGGGCGCGCTCGCTGATTTGGGCAGCCTCTGCCATCTGCGGCATCAGGTATGCCATCAAAGGGCTAGAGAATATCCCGCCGCGTAACGGCGTGGTCTTGAGCAAACACCAGTCCGCCTGGGAAACCTTGATGCTGTTTTTGATCTTCCCCAAGGCAGTCTATGTGCTCAAACAAGAACTCCTTAGGATTCCATTCTTCGGCTGGTGCCTTGCTCGCTATCACCACATCGCCATCGACCGCAGCCAGCGCCGGGCAGCCATGCTATCCCTGCAAAAACAAGGACTTAATCGGCTCAAAGAGGGACACTGGGTCATCATTTTCCCCGAAGGCACCCGCGTCGCTCCCGGGGAAAGGCGGCGTTATGCCAGCTCCGGTGGAGCATTAGCCGAACGTGCCGGGGTACCGGTCGTGCCGATCGCCCACAACGCCGGGGAATTCTGGCCAAGGCGTAGCTTCCTCAAGTATCCGGGAGTGATCCAGCTCTGTATCGGCCCTCCGCTTTCTGGCAGCGCTTCGGAAATCAATCGCCTAGCGGAAGAGTGGATAGAAGCTCAAATGGCCAAAATCACAACTTCCGACTCGGATGTGATCGCGCATCGGCCTCCTGCTGCTTCATCCTCCGTTCGAGGAAAATGAGCGACCTTCCTTGGGTTTACTTGTTTAAACAGGATACCGAATTGACCGCTGCTACGATCCCGCCGGCTTCGTTTAAGACTTTTGCCGACACTGTCCCCTGGATGAAACCTGGGGAAATAGCCGTCGCTCCTTCAGCGATGTCGCCTGGATCACTGTCGAAATCGAATTCCACTTCGTCACCCATCGTATTCTTTAAGGGCGAAGCGGCCGTGTTCATACCCGAGGCGATCTCCGCCGCATAGCGGCCGGCACTCAAGTTTTTTGCCTTGACCGAGACCTTGGAACGGTTTTCACGCCTCTCGCAGATCACCAGGATATTAGTAGCACCATCATCGTCGAAATCATCGTCGTGGAACTTGGCAAAACCGGCTATCGCCTGGCAGAGATCGGGATCTTCCACTTCGGCGAATTTGAGTTCGAAGTTCATGGAGTTGCCGCGGCGATCCAATATTACGTCGAAAAAATGCCCGTCTACGTTCGGGTCTAAGTTCTTCACTTCGACGCAGGGGATTCTAAGCTCATTCACCCTAAAGTCAGCCAAAGGTACCCCGCCGATTTTGTCGCTCCCGTGCCCTTCATGCCCAAAGGCCAAGTTACCCGTCAGACACATAGCCGCCAATAATAAACCGGTTTTAGTCATAACCCGCTCCTCTTAAAATTTATCCGAACTATTTACTATTATTCTCCCCAATGCAACGCCCCCCCGGTCTGATACTCGGTAACTCGCGTTTCAAAGAAGTTCTTTTCCTTGCGAAAACCGATCTGCTCCTCCCACCACGGCAGGGACTGCGCTTCGGCCTCCGGATAGAGCGGCGAAAAACCTAAATCCAAAAGACGCCGGTTGGCAAGATACTTGACGTGGCGCAGGTGGAGCTTGAGGTCATAGCCGAGCATGGGTTTTACGGTGTATTCGGCGTAGGCTTCTTCCAGTTTCATGGCTTCGCGCATCAGAGCATGGGCTTCAGATTCTTCCAGGCGAGTCTCCGGGTTTTCCTGCCACAGCGCCCAGATCAAAGCGCGGCCGAAGGCGACGTGGCCAGACTCGTCGCGGGCGATGTACTGGAGCTGCTCGCCGGTGCGGACCATCAGCCGTCTTCTCTGCATGGAGAAGATCGGACAGAAGCCTCCCATGAACCAAACCCCTTCAAAGATCATGTAGTAAAAGAACAGACCCTTGGCGTAGTCTCTCAGGTCCCCGCTTTGTCCTTGGAGGCTTAAGGTTTTGGCGTTGCTGTATTCGAACTTGGCGCGGATCTGTGGAATCGCTTGGTACAAGAGATAAATCTCGTCCTCGTCGAAGTTGAGCGATTCGATGATGTGCTGGTAGCTCATGGAGTGAATGGTTTCCTGGTGCATCTGGGCGACGATTGCCATGCCGACCTCGGGCGCAGTGATGCGCTCATATACGGCCAGGGCCAGGTTACGCTGGTGAAGCGCGTCGGCGGTGGTCAGGGTAGCGAAGGTGGTAAAGAAGGTATGGCGCTCGTTGGCCGAGAGTTTCTTAAGCGCCATTAGATCCTCTCCCATGCCGATTTCAGTAGGCAGCCAGAAATTGCGCTGGGAAGTAAGATAAGCGTCCCAGGCCCAGCGGTATTTGATGGGGGCAATGTTGGAGGTCAAGCTGCTCCCTCCTACCAGGCGTTTTTCGGCTTGAAGCGCCGGTTCCGCTATCGGGTCAGCGGCTACCGCCGGCATAGAAGCGAAACGCTCTCTGGACTTTGCGATAGCTTGTGGCTTTAGGTTCTCCAACGGATCATCCCAAGTCAACATGGCGCTTTTCTCCTTCTTTACTGACAGGCTTCACAACTGGGGTCAAGGATCGAACAGACCTTAGACTCTTCCTCCCCAGGCCTGGAAGCTACAGAGGTATGTCGCTCCACTCGGCTTGCCCCGAGGGTGCGTAGGTAATAGGTAGTCTTAAGTCCTCGTATCCAGGCGAACTTGTATAAAGCATCGAGTTTTTTGCCCGCAGGCTCGGCCAGGTACAGATTCAAGGACTGGCTTTGATCCAGCCACTTCTGGCGGCGCGATGCCGCCTCCACCAGCCAGCGCGAATCGATCTCAAAGGCGCAGGCATACAGAGCCTTAAGGTCATCGGGAATGCGGTCGATCATCTGGACACTGCCGTCGTAGTATTTGAGATCGGCAATCATCACCTCGTCCCAAAGCCCTCTTTGCTTTAGGTCTGCCACAAGGTATGGGTTGACCACCGTGAACTCGCCCGAAAGATTAGATTTGACGTATAGGTTCTGATAGGTCGGCTCGATCGACTGGGACACTCCGCAGATGTTGGAAATGGTCGCTGTAGGGGCGATGGCCAGACAGTTGGAGTTGCGCATCCCTTTTTTGACTCTCTCGCGCAGGGCCTCCCAGTCCAAGGTGCTGGAACGATCCATCTCCAGATAGCCGCCCCTGGCTTGCTCGAGCAGCTCGATAGAGTCTATGGGTAAAATCCCTTTTGACCACAGAGAGCCTTCGAACGAAGGATAGCAGCCGCGCTCTCTTGCCAATTCGGTCGAAGCCCAGATAGCGTGATAGCTGATTAACTCCATGCTGCGATCGGCGAACGCCACCGCCGCCTCGCTGGCATAGGGAATACGCAGTTTATATAGGGCATCCTGAAATCCCATGATCCCTAAGCCCACCGGACGATGGCGCAGATTGGAGCGGCGCGCCTTGGGGACGCTGTAGTAGTTGATGTCAATGACGTTGTCGAGCATCCTCATGGCGGTCCAAATCGTACGTCTGAGCTTGTTCTCGTCGAGACCATTTTCTGTCACATGGGATGCCAGATTCACCGAACCCAGGTTGCAGACAGCAATTTCCTCGTCCGAGGTATGCAAGGTAATCTCGGTGCAAAGATTAGAGCTGTGCACCACTCCTATGTGCTGATTGGTGTATCGTAAATTGCAAGGGTCTTTGAAAGTGATCCAGGGATGGCCGGTCTCGAACAGCATGGTGAGCATCTTGCGCCACAGGCTCACTGCAGGCACCTTTTTGAACAGCCTGATCTCACCGCGCGCGGCCTTTTCCTCGTAAGCCAGATAGGCCTCCTCGAACGCTTTGCCGACCTTGTCGTGAAGGTCCGGCACTTCATCCGGGGAAAACAGGGTCCACTCGCCTTCTTCGACGACCCGCTTCATGAATAGGTCTGGCACCCAGTTGGCGGTGTTCATGTCGTGACAGCGGCGCCGTTCGTCGCCGGTATTCTTGCGCAGCTCCAGAAATTCCTCGATGTCCAGGTGCCAAGTTTCCAGATAAGCGCAGATAGCGCCCTTCCTGCGTCCGCCCTGGTTGACAGCAACTGCAGTGTCATTGGCCACCTTCATGAACGGCACTACCCCCTGTGAGGTACCATTGGTTCCCTTGATGTGGGCCCCCATCGCCCGCACGCGGGTCCAGTCATTGCCTAAGCCGCCGGCGTGCTTGGACAACAGCGCGTCCTCTTTGTAAGCGTTAAAGATGCCCTCTAGATCGTCAGGGATAGTAGTGAGGTAGCAAGACGACAGCTGCGGCCTTAAGGTTCCGGAGTTGAACAGAGTCGGGGTCGAGCACATGAAATCGAAGCTGGAAATCAGATCATAGAACTCGATCGCGCGCGCTTCGCGTTCGATCTCGTTCTTGGCCAGCCCCATAGCCACGCGCATGAAAAACGCTTGGGGCAGTTCAAAGCGTATGCCCTGGTGATGGAGAAAGTATCGGTCATACAAGGTCTGAAGGCCAAGATAGGTAAATTGCAAATCGCGCTCGGGTTTGAGCGCCTTGCCCAAGCAATCGAGATCGTATTGGCCTAGCACCGGGTCGATAAGTTCCAACTCGATGCCACGGTGGATGTAACGTTCAAAGTAAGCGCTATAGAGCTCGCCTATTTCAGCATCGACGGTGGTCTCGGAATGGCTGCCCAAAAAGCCTAAAACCTCGCAGCGGATTTTGTCCAAAAGCAGGCGAGCGGCGACAAAGCTGTAGTTAGGCGACCGTTCGATCCCGGTCCTGGCCGCCAGAATTAGGGTGTCGATTACTTCCGGCTCAGGAATCCCATCATAGAGGTTGCGCTTTGCCTCGGCTAAAATCCACTCGCCGTCGACGTCTTCCAGTCCCCGGCAGGATTCCTCCACTAACCGGCGCATCCTTGCTTCGTCTAGCGGTTTGCGCTGGCCTTGCGAATCGGTGACCTGCAACTCGAAGCGTGGCGTAGCCTTCTGTTCCTTCTCTGCCCGCAGGCGCGCCCTCTCTTCTCGATAAAGCACATAGGCGCGCGCTACTTTGTGATGGCCACCGCGCATCAACGCCAATTCCACCTGATCCTGGATGTCCTCGATATGAATGGATCCACCGGTGGGCAGGCGCCGCATGAGCGCCCGCACCACTTGCTCGGTCAGATCGGCCACGGTGTCGTGGATCCGGCGACTGGCAGCGGCTTGTCCACCTTCCACTGCCAAAAAGGCCTTGGTGATGGCGATACGGATCTTGTTCGGCTCAAAACCGGTAAGCTTGCCGTTGCGGCGGATGACCCTAAGCTCACCTGGAATCATGGCTTGAACCTCAGCACTTAGCCTGGCAGAGGTGAGGGTTTCGATTTCGGCTTTGCTCGTGGGGTTGACGACATCGACTTGCATAGTTCCTCCCTCAGATCGATTTTAGGATTTTTGTTGACAACCACTATATACAGTATTTAGAGCATACGTCAATCCCAATATGCTGTGTTTTTTTTAGTGAATATCCTGCCCTTACCTTGACCGACTGGCTGCTCAAATTAGTCCGGCGCATTTTCCCTACTCCTCAAGCCATCGCGCTGACCGCATTGCTTGCTCTCGGCTTCCTAGCGGTCGTTTGGCTTTCGGACATGTTGATACCGGTCTTTGCCGCTTTGGTGATCGCCTATCTTCTTGGAGGGATTGGTAGCCATATTGGAGCGTTGGAAGGCCCCGAGGCTGGTAGCGGTATGCACGGTATTTATGGCCTTCATGTGATGCTCCCGTTTAGCATCATCGCCTTGCTGCCGCTGCTCTTCCAACAGTTGGCCCAACTGGTCTAGCAATTGCCCATCATGGTGACTCAGGGACTGGTTTCAACAATACTTACCCAAGGACATTAATTTGACTGCCCAAGTATGGCGCAAC
>JBKBMR010000070.1:0-10114 GCA_046295755.1 Methylohalobius sp. | reverse complement strand
CGGCGTCCACACCCCTTCCGAGATGGACGGCCATCCCCTTTACCAGATCGGGCCGGGGCAAACTTACGTCTATGAATTTGAAGTCAAAAACCGCGCCAGCACCAACTGGTACCACACTCACGCTCACCATGCGACCGCTGCCCAGGCGTATGCTGGGCTTGCCGGATTGTTCATCGTCGAGGACGAGGAGGAGCAAAAGCTTCCCTTGCCGCGCGGAGAATACGATCTGCCCATCGTGATCCAGGATAAGACCTTTACTTCAGACAATCAGCTTTGGTACGACAACCGCGGGCCGATTGCGGTCATCGGATTTTTGGGCGAGCGCATCTTGGTCAACGGTAAGCCGGATTTCGCTATGGAGGTGGAAAACCGCGCCTATCGTTTCCGCGTCCTCAACGGCTCCAATTCGCGCGTCTATAAGCTCGCCTGGAGCGACGGCGAACCCATCACTGTGATCGGCAGCGACGGCGGTCTTCTGGAAAAGCCGGTGACTCGCCCGTATCTGATAATCTCACCTGGGGAGCGCTACGAGCTGTGGCGCGATTTTGCTGGTGCCAAAGGGCAAGAAGTGGTGCTTTTGAGCGTGGAGTATTCCGGCGTCATGCCGATGATGTACGAGCAGCATATGCAGATGATGGCCGGCCACGGTCGGATGATGCAGGGGATGGGCAACATGAGTGGCATGATGGATATGATGGGGGGTGGCATGGGGCCAATGGCGATGCTCATGCGCCATATTCCGGCGGGCAGCCGTTTTCCCATCGCCCGCTTTTCCGTTACCCGTACCGCGCAAAGCCATCTGGAACTGCCGGACAGGCTGCGCAGCTTGCCGCGCTACCGGATCGAGGATACAGCCAATCCCAACCAGCCGCGGCCCGTCGCCATCGGCAACCGCGGCCGTAGGTTTACGCTCAATGGGAGAAGCTTTGAAATGACCGAAGCCCTGCCGGAAGAAATCATCCCGCTGAATACCTTGCAGCTTTTAGAAATCTTCCACTTCCACGGCGAAGAGGAAGGGCATGAGATGGCCCCTGGTGCTCAAGCGATGGATCCCAGCGTCCATAGCAGTGATCAAGGCATGATGGGAATGATGGGGAGTATGGGAATGGCCCAAATGATCGACATGGCCCATCCCATTCATTTTCACGGTGAGTATTTCCAAATCATCGAGCGCACCCCCCCGAGCGGAAACGGCATCCACAGCGGCGCTGGCTACGAGACGGTCAAGGACGGCTTTGTGGATGAAGGCTTTAAGGACACGGTGTTGATCATGCCCGGCGAGCGCATCCGCCTGATCATGCCGTTTCGCGATTACAAAGGGCTGTTTGTGTACCACTGCCACAACCTGGAACACGAAGACGCCGATATGATGCGCAACTTCAAGGTGGTGTAATTAGCGGGGTGCGTCGTAGCGTTCGGCGCGCCCGCGGGGCGACAGAACGATCTGCCACAGTTGCAAGTGTCTCGCGCGGAAGGCGCCGGCAAAGCTGAGAAGATAAAAGCGCCACATCCGGTAGAAGCGCTCGCCGTAACGTTCGCGCAAGGTAGGCCAGTTGGCCTCGAAATTGGCGTGCCAGGAGAGCAAGGTGCGGTCGTAGTCGGGGCCAAAGTTTTGTAAATCTTCGATGATGCAGCGCCCCTCTGCAGCCTTACCTATCTGGGCTAGGGAAGGGAGCATCGAGTTTGGAAAGATGTAGCGCGTCACCCAGGGATTGCCGTGGTTGGAAGAGACGTTAGCGCCGATGGTGTGGAGCAAAAATAAACCGTCTTCGGGTAAACACCTGCAGATCACGTCGAAATAGGTCGCATAATTTTTAACTCCGACGTGCTCAAACATCCCCAGGGAATAACCGCAGTCAAATCGCCCTTCGATAGCGCGGTAGTCCTTCAGCTCTATGGTCACCGGTAGCCCCTGGCACAGGGTTTGGGCGTATTGAGCTTGTTCTTTCGATACGGTCACTCCATACACTTCAACCCCAAAGCGCTCGGCGAGAAACTTGGCTGCTCCGCCCCAGCCGCAGCCTATATCCAAAACGCGCATTCCAGGTTGAAGTTCCAGCTTTTTGGCCACCAAATCCAACTTAGCTTCCTGGGCGGCGTCCAGCTCGTCGGCGTCCTTCCAGTAAGCGCAGCTGTAGATCAGGCGCTTGTCCAGCATGGCCTGGTACAGCTCGTTGCCTAAGTCGTAGTGACGCTCGCCGATCTGAAAAGCCCGCTGAATGCCTTGGAGATTGAAGAGCTTGGCCTGGAGGAAGGCCCAAATGTCCTGCCAGGAATATATCCGTTCCTGCAGTCCGCTGCGCAGGATGCGGCAGACGAGTTCGTCTAGCCGTTCGCAATCCCACCAGCCATCCATGTAAGACTCGCCGAAGCCCAGCGAGGTATCCGCTAGCACCCGCTGGAAGAAGCGCGGATCGTGTATCTTTATGTCCCAAGGCCGGTTTCCGCCGATACGAATGTCGGCTTGAGCTAACAGCGATTCGACCTGTTGCCGATAAAGATCGCGTGAATGTCTGCGCCAAGACGCCAAAATACCTATAGACATAGCAACCTCCTCTTGCGTGATTAAACCGAAAAGGAGCTGAAGGTCGGCTAATTCTAAAACCAATCAGGCGATTGATGCATCGCCTCTAGCGTTAGCCTAACCAGCGCCGAGCGTTGCGGAACAACCTCAGCCAGGGACCATCCTCACCCCAATCCTTGGGGCGCCAAGAATACTGAACGGTGCGGAAACCGCGCTCGGGATGCGGCATCATGATGGTGAAGCGCCCGTCTGCGGTAGTCAGGCCGGTGATCCCTAAGGGGGAGCCATTGGGATTGAAAGGGAACGCCTCGGTGCGGCGGTGGTAATGATCGACGTAACAAAGCGCCACCAGCCCGTTGTCCAGCACCGCTTGTGGATCGCACTCAAACTGCGCCCGTCCTTCGCCGTGAGCGACGGCCACCGGCAAGATAGAACCCTCCATGCCAGCCAGCAGCACCGAAGGGGAGGGGAGGATTTCCACCAGAGACAGGCGGGCTTCGAACTGCTCCGACAAGTTGCGGCTAAACCTTGGCCAGTGCTCAGCGCCGGGGATCAGTTCCTTGAGCCGACTCAGCATCTGGCAGCCGTTGCACACTCCCAGGCCGAAAGTATCTTGGCGCTGGAAGAAGGCTTGAAACTGCTCGCGGGCACGGGGGTTGAAAAGAATGGCAGCGGCCCAGCCTGAGCCGGCTCCCAGCACGTCACCGTAGGAGAAGCCGCCGCAGGCGGCCAGGCCGTGGAAGCCGTCCAGGGTAATACGGCCTGCCAGGATGTCGCTCATGTGCACGTCTACCGCCTCAAAGCGCGCGCGCTCGAAGGCCGCTGCCATCTCTACGTGGCCGTTTACGCCCTGTTCGCGCAGGATGGCAACGCGCGGTCTGGCGGTAGCGATGAAAGGCGCGCTTATGTCCTCTTGGGGATTAAAGCGTAAGACGGCCCTTAAGCCAGGGTCTGAGTCATCGGCGATGGCTTTAAATTCTTGCCGGGCACAATCGGGATTGTCGCGCAGCGCCTGCATCCTAAAGCTTACCTCGGCCCAGATCTGCTGCAAGCGGGCGCGGGTGGCGGTGAACAGGATCCCTCCCCGATGGTAGATGCGTATTTGCTGCTCGGCGGTGGGCATTCCGATTGGATGACTGAGGTGGCCCAATCCCGCCTGTTCCAATTTTGCCCTGACGCAGCGTAGGTCGCTTTGGCGCACTTGGATGACTGCTCCCAGCTCCTCGCAGAAGAGGGCGGCAAGAGGGTCATCCCCCAAAGGGGTAAGGTCGATGTCTAGGCCGCAGCGTCCGGCAAAGGCCATCTCGCCCAGGCAAGCCAAAAGCCCGCCGTCTGAGCGGTCGTGGTAAGCTAAAGCTAAGCCTTGGCGGTTGAGGTCTTGAACAGCCTTAAAGAAAGCCTTAAACAGCTCCGGGTCGTCCAAGTCGGGGGTAGCCTTAGAGCCTTTAGGCAGCAGCCCGCCATAGACCTGGGCCAGCACCGAACCGCCTAGCCGGTTCCGTCCCTGCCCCAGGTCGATGAGGAGCAGCACCGTTTCTACTCCCTCGCCGGGGGATACGAGCTGCGGCGTCAGGGTGCGGCGCACGTCACTGACCGGAGCGAACGCCGAGACGATCAGCGAGACCGGCGCGGTCATCGATTTCTCGCCGTGCTCGTCGTACCAGACCGTCTTCATGGAGAGGGAGTCCTTGCCCACCGGGATGGCCAGCCCCAGGGCAGGACAAAGTTCAAGCGCCACGCTGCGCACCGTGTCGAACAGAGCCGCGTCCTCGCCGGGATGACCGCAGGCGGCCATCCAGTTGGCCGACAGCTTGACCTTGCTAAGTGGCCCGACGCAAGCCGCCGCCAGATTGGTGAGCGCCTCGCCAACTGCCAGCCGGCCCGAGGCGGGAGCATCGACGATCGCCACCGGGGTGCGTTCGCCGATCGCCATCGCCTCGCCGGTAAAGCCTAAAAAGCCCGAGGTGGTCACCGCACAGTCGGCGACCGGCACCTGCCAAGGACCGACCATTTGATCGCGGGCGACCAGACCGGTCAAAGATCGGTCGCCGATGGTGATGAGGAAAGCTTTGGAAGCCACCGTCGGGTGGCTCAAAACCCGCTCGATCGCCTCTCCCAAATCGCCCTGGGCGGGATCGAAGCTGGGCGCCCGGGGCGGAAGGCGGGTCGCGACCCGGTACATTTTCGGCGGCTTGCCAAATAGCAGCGCCAGCTGAATATCCACCGGATAGTTGTCGAACAGCCGGTCGTGGACGCGCAGGATTTCCTTACCGGTAGCGCAGCCGATGACGGCGAAAGGGCAGCGCTCGCGCCGGCAGATGTCTTCGAACAAGGGCAAGGACTTGGGATGGATGGCCAAGACATAGCGTTCTTGGGATTCGTTGCACCAAATCTGCATCGGCGAAAGCCCGATGTCGGCGCTGGGAATCTGACGCAGTTCGAATTTACCGCCGCGCGCGGCGGCGTGGATGATTTCCGGAACCGCGTTGGAGAGTCCTCCGGCGCCCACGTCGTGGATCGACAGGATAGGATTGTCCTCACCTAAAGCGCGACAGCGTTCGATCACCTCTTGACAGCGGCGCTGCATTTCTGGATTGGCGCGTTGCACCGAAGCAAAATCCAGCTCTTCGCTGGCTTGGCCGGAAGCCAAGGAGGAGGTTGCCCCGCCACCGAGGCCGATGAGCATGGCAGGTCCACCTAGGACGATGATCAATGCCCCAGGAGGAATATCGCGTTTTTCGAGGTGAGCTGCGCGGATGTTGCCCATTCCCCCGGCGAGCATGATGGGTTTGTGGTAGCCGCGCAAGCAGCGGCCTGAAGTTTCCGGTACCGCCTGCTCGAAGGTGCGGAAAAAGCCAGCCAAGCAAGGTCGGCCGAACTCGTTGTTGAAGGCAGCCGAACCGATCGGTCCCTCGAGCATGATCTTAAGGGCAGATGCCTGGCGGCCGGGTTTGCCCGGATCGTCAGCCTCCCATGGCCTGAGGAAGCCGGGAATGCGCAGGTGGGAGACGGCAAAGCCGGTCAGCCCGGCTTTGGGGCTGCCGCCTAAGCCGGTGGCGCCCTCGTCGCGGATTTCCCCGCCGGCACCGGTCGCTGCCCCCGGATGAGGGGAGATGGCGGTAGGGTGGTTGTGGGTTTCCACTTTCATCAGGATATGGGCTGGCTCCTGCACATAGTGGTAACGGTGCTGCGCGTCGCGTAGCAACATCGCTGTGACCGGCCCCTCGATGATCGCGGCGTTGTCTTTATAGGCCGAAAGGATACCGCTTGGGTGGGCGGCAGTCGTGTGGCGGATCATGTCGAATAAAGACGTTTCCTGGGGTATGCCGTCGATAGTCCAGCGGGCGTTGAAGATCTTGTGGCGGCAGTGCTCGGAATTGGCCTGGGCAAACATCATCAGTTCGGCGTCGGAAGGATCGCGGCGCAACCGAGCGTAGCTTTCCAATAGATAATCGATCTCCTCGTCCGAGAGCGCCAACCCAAGTTCCCGATCAGCTCGTTCCAGAGCAGCGCGACCTTCAGCCAGCACGGGGATGGTCACTAACGGGGCAGAAGGACGATGGCTGAACAGGTCTATCTCTTCGCCTTCGGCCAGGAGAACTTCAGTCATTCGGTCATAGAGGGGCAAGAGCCGATCGCGCCGCTCTTTGAGCGGGATTGTAGCAGCGATGCGGTACTCAATTCCTCGTTCGATCCGCACGACGGCCTTGAGGCCGGTGATATGGAGGATATCCGTAGCTTTGCTCGACCAGGGGGAAATGGTGCCAGGACGGGGTACTGCCCAAAAATGTTCGCCGTCGAAGTCGGCCCCAGCCGCCGGACCGTAATCGAGGAGGTGGTCTAAAATCCTGCGTTCTTCCAGGGTGAGCTCGCGCTCGACTTCCAGGAAATGGACAAAGCGCGCCGCTACCGCGCAGATCTCGGGGATCACAGTTTGGAGAAGGGCCAACAATTTGCTCAGGCGGAAAGCAGAAAGAGCGCAGGGGCCAGGCAGTTGCAGCAGAAAGGTCATCGCTTCAAGAGTGCGTTAAAGTGGCTAGGGTTTGTTTAATCTGTTCGAGCAGGTTCAAAGTGGTTCGATCGGTGCGCGGTTTGCCTTCGCGGTCGAGGAGGTAAAGCCTGGTGGCGTTGCCTGCGGGCACAAGCAGCAACCGGTATTTCTCCTCGCGCAAGGCGCCGGCACCGGTGATGAAATAGAGCAAATCCTCCCGCCAGCCGCGATCTTCGGCGAGTTCTTGCTCTGCCGGAGTATGCACTAATTCAAGGCTGCCCTGCTGCGGGTCGCGCTTGATCAATTCGAGCCTGAGCAGGTTGAGGGCTTTGAGGGTGGTGACCCAAGCTTCGGCGAGAGGTTGATTCAGCTCGATGTAAGGTGCGGTGGTCAGAGCTGGCGGCAAAGGTGGCGGAGACTGGGTAGGCAGCGCCTGGGGCGGCTGAATGGTCAGGGTCGCGCCGGAATGGATCTCAGTTGGCAATTTCAGGGGCGGCAATTGGCGCGCCTTGAGGTATTCCTGCTCCCGGTCGGGGACGAGCCAGGCACAGCCTCCGAGCACGGCCGGCACAAGCAGGAGCCATAAGCCTCTCATCGGCTTGAGGTCAAAGCGCGCCGGCGATCGTCAGTGCCTCGCGCACCGCAGGCTGGTAGCACGGCGTCAGCCAGGTGAGGGGCAGGCGAATTCCTTCGGGAATCAGACCCATGGCGTTAAGCGCCCATTTGACCGGGATCGGGTTGGATTCCAGGAACAAGGCCCGATGGAGCCCAGCCAGGCGCTCGTCCAAAGAGGCGGCGCGTTCGGCATCCCCGGCCAGGGCGGCAGCGATCATCTGGTGCATCAGGCGCGGGGCGACGTTGGCAGTGACCGAGATCACCCCGGCACCTCCTTCAAGACACAGCTGTCTGGCGCTGGCGTCGTCGCCAGAATAGATCGCAAAGTCCGGGCATAGCTTGCGGATCTCGCGCGCGCGCGCGACGGGGTCGGCGCAGGCTTCTTTGATCCCGACGATGTTGTCGACAGCCGCCAGACGCGCCACAGTCTCAGGCAGCAGGTCGCAGCCACAGCGGCTCGGGACGTTGTAAAGGATCTGGGGGATAGCCACCGTCTCGGCGATCGCCTTAAAGTGCCGATACAGCCCTTCTTGAGTCGGTTTGTTGTAGTAGGGAGTAACGAGCAGGCAGGCGTCGGCCCCTAAGTCTTTCGCCTTTTGGGTCAGCTCGATGGCTTCCCGAGTACAGTTGGAGCCGGTACCAGCGATGACCGGCAGCCGCCCTTTGGCCTGCTCCACTACCCAGCCGATCACTTGGCAGTGTTCCTCGTAGTCCAAGGTTGCCGATTCCCCGGTGGTACCCACGGCGACGATAGCATCCGATCCCTGTTCGATGTGGAACTCCACCAGTTCCTGTAAGACAGCCTGGTTTAGGCTGCCATCGGGATTCATGGGGGTGACCAGCGCGACGATGCTGCCTTTGATCATAAGGAGTTTCACGGGATGACTTGAGAAACTTCCATGTTACTGAGTTAGCCTGAAAAAGACAAGGCAGGTCAGCTTAAGCCCGCTTCCGGTTTTGTCCGGGAGGGATCGAGCACTTTCACCACCTTGTTCAACAAGCTCGGGTCGATGTGTTTGACTCGGGCAAGAAAGGTTTCGGTCACTTCGAAGTTGTAACCTGCGATCAAAAGTCCCGACTTGGTTCTAAGTTCGTCCTTTAAGATCATCCCCACCTTAACCCGATTTAGGGGGATTTCCTGGAGCGCATTGTCTTCTTCCCCTACCCCCTGGGATCGCGCAAAGGCCTCAAGCAAGGCTTGGTCGTAATGTTCTTTGTCCTGGCGCAACGCCTCCAGCGCAAACTGGCTTGAGCCGCCGCGCGCCTTGAGGCGGTCGAAATCGATCGCGATCTTTAAAATCCTGGCCCCAAGCGGGACGGTTTGGCTAAGCTCGCCGTCTTTGCCGAGCGGTTTGTCGACCTGAGCTAGAATTTCTAGGACCGGTTCCAGCCTCGGGATATTGTGCAAAAGTTGTTCGGCCACCTTGGGCACCCCGGCCAGGAGGGTTTTCTCCTCCCAGTTTAAAGCTTCGCCATAATAGATTTTTTCCAAGATCTCCGGGGGCAGGGAGATATAGCCGATCTGGGACAAGAGGGCGGCGGCTTCCACCTGCCAGGACTCCTGAACCCCGGCGGCTTGAGCCACTTCCAAGGCGCACTGGCGGATGCGGGTAGCGTGGCTGAAGGCTACTGGGTTGATGATCGCTAGCACGTCGACCAAGGCCTTGATGCTGCCTAGCAGGGTCTTTTGTAGCAGCACTTTTTCCGCGGTGATCAGGAGGTGCTGCTTTAAGGCAGCAGCAAAAGCCTTGCGCAACTGATCTGGCGGGCAGGGCTTGATCAGGAAACGGAAGATCTGACCCTCGTTGATTGCTCTGGCTGCCAGTTCGATGTCGGTCTGGCCGGTGAGCAGCATGCGTACCGCATCGGGGCAGATTTCCCGCGCCTGGCTTAAGAAAGCCGCCCCGTCCATCCCGGGCATGCGCATGTCGCTGACCACCGCATCGAAAGGCTCTTTGGCCAAGCGCTCCAGAGCCTCGCTGCCGCTTTGGGCGAACGCCGTGTCCCAGCGGCTGCGGTAGCGGCGCAGCAGGCTCTTAAGACCTGCCAGGATTTCCGGCTGATCGTCGACGAACAGGATGCGTTTTCTTCATGGGCTAGGCTCCGGTTTTTTTGACCTCGCTTTTGAAGCTGATCCTGCCGCCGTGTTTGTCCACCACGCTGCGGGCGATGGCCAGTCCCTGGCCGGTGCCCTTGCCGACCTCCTTGGTGGTGAAGAAAGGGTCAAAGACGCGATTGGCGATTTCCTTTGGGATTCCGCAGCCGGTATCGGCGATCTCGATCACGGCTTCTTCGCCATCCTGGTAGGTGCGGATGCGGATTTCCCCTTTTTTATCCGTGCCTTTGACGGCATCGGCGATAGCGTGGGCGGCGTTGACGATCAGGTTTAAAAAGACCTGGTTGAGGTCGGAGATCAAGCACTCTACCAGTGGAAGCTTTCCGAATTCGGTCTTGACCTCGGCGACGTATTTGTATTCGTTGCGCGCCACAACGAGGGTGGTCTCCAGGGCCTTGTTTAGGTCCGCAGGGCTTTTTTGGCGCTGGTCAGTATGGCCGAATTCCTTCATCGCCCGCACTATCCTTGCCACTCGTTCCAGTCCCTCCAGGGTCCGCTCAAAGGCACTTGGAATCTCTTCCCGCAGGTAGCCCAGATCGGCTTCTTCTTCTGCCTGTTGGATCTCCTCGGGGATTTGCCCCAAGTGCGCTTCCAACACTTCCCGGTAGCAAACAAGCAGCCGATTAAGTTCGGTAAAAGCCTCCTTCAGAAAATAGACGCTGTCTCCCACAAACTGAATCGGGGTGTTGATCTCGTGGGCGATTCCGGCGGCGAGCTGCCCTACTGCCTCCAGCTTCTGGGCCAGGCGCAATTCGGTTTCGATCCGGTCCCGTTCTTGTTCTGCCTGCTTGCGCTGGCTGACGTCGGTCCAAGTACCCAAAAGCTGCGGCCCAGATTGGGTTTGGGCCACGCGGAAGGTATCGCCAAT
>JBKBMR010000069.1:1562-10213 GCA_046295755.1 Methylohalobius sp. | reverse complement strand
CAGGCGCGCCGCCAGGGCCGCATCCTCGGCGATCAGCGCCGCCAATTTGGTGGCGCTCAGATCACCGCGGTCGATGGCATCCCGCACCTTGATCGCTACTTCAGGCAGGGAAGGAAGGACGATGCGGTTGGTTTTAATCTCATCGAGCAAGTAGTCCAAAAATTCCTGTTCGTTACTGAATTCCATCACTTGACCAGAGCCTCAAGGTTTTGGGAACACCCTGTATTAAATATAGGCCAGCTCGAACCACTGGAGAGGAACATCGCTGTAACCTGCGAGCCGGACCGCTGGACGGTGAGCTTGATCGCAGCGCACCACGGCGAGGATTTCCTGGCTGCAATCGGCAGGGGCAGCATTTATCACCTGGCCTACGGTCTCGCCCTCCGCGATCAGAGGCGCACCGGGGGCAGGGGTATATGGGCTTGCAAATTGAACTCGATAAAGGCGTCGTTTGACTTGTCCTCGGTAATGCGTTCGGGCAATGATCTCTTGGCCGGTGTAGCAGCCTTTGGCGAAACCGATCCCCCCCAGCCGGTCCAGGTTGAGCATCTGCGGCAGGAATTGTTCTGAAGTGGCGGAAGTGACGGTGGGAAAGCCAGCTCGGATGTCCTGAAGCTGCCAGTAAGCCGGCAGAGATTCGGCCGCGCCTAGGGTTTCGACCAGCTTAAGCCACATGGCTTGGGCGGCCTGCGGCTTTCCCAGCGCGATCCAGCGCTCTCCAGGAGGCGGCATCCTAAGCCATGAGAGTTGATGAGCCTGGATGACGGCACCGCGCGCTTGCAGCGGGTATTTTAGGATTCCCTGCAATGCCTTGGAATCGGCTAGGGTGATCCCAAACAGCGCTAGATCGTCAGCCGCTACTTCTACCTTAGAACGCAGGATGTATAACTTCAAGCGTTGAGCCACCTTTTCCACTAAGTCAGCGGCAAGCAACATTAGGAAGCCGGATTCGCGACACAATAGCTGAAAAGTGGCGATCACCCTCCCCTGAGGATTGCAAAATGCTCCTACGCTGGAGCAAATGGGCGTGATTTGCCGCACGTCACAGGTGGTCTGTCCCTGGAGGAAGGTCTGCGCGTCTTTGCCTTGGATGCGCAAGGTACCCATAAAAGGCAAAGGAGAGAGGATTATTTGAGCGCTTGCTTTAGGGGTTTCTAGCGTGCGTTCTTGAATGAAGGTTTGCCAGCTTGAGTTCATGGCGTTTGCCTCCGGGTAAAGAATCATTATCAGCATCAGGTGCAAGTCATTTCATGGCCATCGGCCGCTTGAGGACGACGCGGATTCGGCATAGAATCAACTACGCTGCGCCAAGGTAAATTTCTTACCTATTCTAAGGAGGGCCAGATGCAAGACAACTGCGATCCGATCCCAGGTGCGGGAGACGATGCGGAATCGAACAATGTTCCCGAACCGGCTGGAATTTCCCCCAAGCTCGGGGCGGAGGACGAGATCCCTGCGCGGCCGGTGAATCCTACGCGCTATGGAGACTGGGAAAAAAACGGCCGGTGCATCGATTTTTAGGTATGAATTTTCAGCCCTCCCGCCCCATTTCTCCTCACCTGCAGGTTTACCGTCTGCCGCTCACCGCCTGGTTGTCGATCAGCCACCGCATCGCTGGGCTAATCTTAAGCTTTGGGCTGCTGGCCGTAGTCGCCGTGCTGTTGGCAGCGCAAAGTCCTTCGAGCTACGAGGCGCTCCGCGGGTTTCTGAAGGGGTGGGCCGGGCGGATGTTGCTCCTGATCTGGCTGTTGGCCTTGTTCGTTCATTTTTGCCACGGTATCCGCCACCTAATTTGGGATCTGGGCTTTGGTTTTCAGCGTTCTGCTTTGGTTCGCTACAGCTTGTGGGAATTGGGAGCGGCCGCTGCGCTGACCCTGGCGGCTTGGTTGACGATGACGGGATGAGGAAATGAATTTCAGAACTCCTCTGGGCAAAGCTCGCGGCTTGGGTACAGCCAAAATGGGTGCCGGTGATTGGTGGGCCCAGCGGGTGACCGCGGTGGCGTTGATTCCGTTATCGTTGTGGTCAGTCTGGTTTTTGAGCCGGCTGCTTGAGCTTTCCCACGCCGAAATGCTGACCTGGCTGACCCGTCCCAGCAACGCCATTTTGCTTCTGGCCTATCTCGGAGCGGGGTTTTACCATGCCATGCTCGGCCTCAAAGTAGTGATCGAAGATTACGTTCATAGCCAATGGTTGCAGACAGCGAGTCTGCTCGTCGTGCAGCTGGCCTTGGCGCTGCTGGCTTTGACCGCGGCTTTCGCCGTGTTGCGCCTTTTGCTTGCGGTTTGAGGAAACATGCCCAAAGCTTATCCGATCACCTACCACACCTATGATGCGGTGATCGTAGGTGCCGGTGGTGCGGGATTGCGCGCCACCTTGGGGATAGCGGCGCGCGGTCTCAAGACGGCCTGTCTGACTAAGGTTTTCCCTACCCGTAGCCACACCGTCGCCGCTCAGGGAGGCATCAGCGCTGCCCTCGGCAACATGGGCGAGGACGACTGGCGTTGGCACATGTATGACACAGTCAAAGGGTCGGACTGGCTCGGCGACCAAGACGCGATCGAATACATGTGCCGCGAAGCTATCCCTGCGGTCATAGAACTGGAACATTACGGCGTGCCGTTTTCGCGCACGCCGAGCGGTAAGATTTATCAGCGTCCTTTTGGCGGCATGACTACCCATTTCGGCAAAGGCGAAGCCCAGCGTACTTGTGCTGCCGCCGACCGGACCGGTCACGCCATTTTGCATACCTTATACCAACAATCCCTTAAAGCTCAAGCCGAGTTTTTCATCGAGTACTTCGCCCTGGACCTGATCATGGACGATGAAGGGGTGTGCCGGGGAGTGCTGGCCTGGTGTCTAGAAGACGGCTCGCTGCACTGCTTCCGCGCGCATATGACGGTGCTCGCCACCGGCGGTTACGGACGAGCGTATTTTTCCTGCACCTCGGCGCATACTTGTACTGGCGACGGCAACGCCATGGTACTGCGCGCCGGGTTACCGCTCCAGGATATGGAATTTGTCCAGTTCCACCCCACGGGGATCTACGGCTCAGGCTGTTTGATCACCGAAGGTGCACGCGGGGAAGGCGGATATCTGACCAATTCCAAAGGCGAGCGTTTCATGGAACGCTATGCTCCTAAGGCTAAAGATCTGGCCTCCCGCGATGTAGTCAGCCGGGCGATGACCATCGAGATCCGCGAAGGTCGCGGAGTAGGCCCGCACCGGGACCACCTGCATCTGCACCTGGAACACCTGGACCCAAAGATCATTCACGAACGCCTGCCGGGAATCGCCGAAACTGCCCGCATCTTCGCCGGAGTGGATGTGACCCGAGAGCCAATCCCGGTGATCCCGACCGTCCACTACAACATGGGCGGCATTCCGACCAACATCGATGCGGAGGTGGTGACTCTCAAAGGCGACGATCCTGAGACCCCGGTCCCCGGGCTGATGGCCATCGGCGAGGCAGCTTGTGTGTCGGTCCACGGCGCCAATCGATTGGGTTCCAATTCGCTGTTGGACCTCGTGGTGTTCGGTCGCGCCGCGGCGATCCGCTGTGCCGAACTGGTAAAACCCCGCCGTCCCCATAAGCCGCTGCCCCCCGATCATCTGGATCCTTTGCTAGCGCGCTTCGACCGGATACGCCAAGCCAAGGGCCGGCTAAAAGTGGCCGAAGTGCGCGAAAGGATGCAGCGCTTGATGCAGAGCTATGTTGGCGTGTTCCGCTCCGGTGCAGGACTCGAAGAGGGCCGTGATCGGCTCAAACAGATCGTCGAATCGTTTGCCGAAATCGGACTTAACGACCGCTCTCTGATCTGGAATGCCGATCTGTTGGAGGCTTTGGAACTAGACAACTTGCTCGCCCAGGCCCAGGTCACGCTCGCCGCTGCGCTCAACCGTACCGAAAGCCGTGGCGCCCATGCGCGCGAGGACTATCCCCAGCGCGACGACACCAACTGGCTCAAGCATACCTTGATCTGGCTGGACCAGTCAGGGTGCCGGATCGCCTATCGCCCAGTGCACCTGCAACCCTTGACGGGTGAAATCAAATCCATTCCACCGCAGCCTAGGGTATATTGACATGGTAAGCTTTCGCCTGCCGCCCAAATCCAGAGTCCAGCCTGGCAAAACTTGGCCTGCTCCAGAAGGAGCCGAGCAAATCCTTAAGGTCAAGGTCTACCGCTGGGACCCGGAGTCTGGCGCTAACCCGCGGCTGGATGTTTTCCAGTTAGATCGCAAGCTTTGCGGGGCGATGGTTCTGGACGCCCTGATTAAGATCAAAAACGAGATTGATACGACTTTGGCCTTCCGCCGTTCGTGTCGCGAAGGGGTGTGCGGATCGTGCGCGCTGAACATCAACGGCAAAAATACCCTGGCCTGTACCAAGCCGATCGCCGAGCTGGGGGATACCATTACCGTCTATCCGTTACCGCACCAAGAGGTGATCAAGGACTTGGTCGTCGACCAGACCCACTTCTTTGCCCAGTACGCCTCGATCCGGCCTTGGCTACAGACTTTAAGCCCCCCGCCTGACCGCGAGCGCCTCCAAAGCCCTGAGGAACGCGCCAGGCTCGATGGCCTCTACGAATGCATTCTGTGCGCCTGCTGTTCCACCGCCTGCCCGAGCTACTGGTGGAACAGCGAGCGTTTCCTGGGGCCGGCGGTGCTGCTTCAGGCTTATCGCTGGATCGCCGACAGCCGCGACGAACTGACCGGCGAGCGCCTGGACGAACTAGAAGACCCGTTTAGGCTTTACCGCTGCCACACCATTACCAACTGCACGGACGTATGTCCCAAAGGCCTCAATCCGGCCAAGGCCATCGCCGAGATCAAAAAGCTGCTCCTCTTGCGACGCCAGTGACTGTGCTTAATCCCAAGGAGCTTGGCAGGCTGCGCTGGCGCTGCCGGCGGGGGATGAAAGAGCTGGACATCCTGCTGGAACGTTATCTGGAACAAGGCTATCTGCGAGCCGACTGGGCCGAGCAGGCGGCATTTGCTCGCCTGCTGGCGGCTTCTGATCCTGAGCTTGCAGCCTGGCTGGTTTACGGCCGCCCCTGTCCCGATCCCCAATTGGCGAAGATCATCGCCGTCCTTAGAAGATGCGGACCTTTGAATTTGAGCTGCGAAGCTCAAAAGTAGAGCGGTATTTTTTGCTATTTGGCCACAGCCTGGCGTTCGCAGCGGTGTGGCTGAGCGCGGCCCCCCTGTGGGGGAAAGGCTTGATGGCGGGAGGTCTTGCCGTAAGCCTATGGGTTTGGCGGCCAAAACTCGGTAAGCTCCTTTACGACGGCGAACGCTGGATCCTGGTTGGCCCGGGGCAGGAACGCCGGCAGGCGCAGCTTCTTCCTTCTACTTGGCGCAGCCGCTGGCTGACGCTGCTCCATTTTCGCCTGCAAAACCGCCGTTTCCTGGCGATCCCGGTCTGGCGCGATAGCCTGCCGGAAGCAGATTACCGCCGCCTCCAGGTGGTGCTGCGCTGGCAGGTGCGTTTCCAGCGCTGAAGGTCCTCTGGCCGGTCCAGGTCCCAGCGCACTGGGAGTTCTCGCCACTTCAGCCCCAAAAGCGCCATCCGCCGGCGTGTCTCGGCCAGCACTTCCCCGCTTCCCCAGGGTAGGTTAGAGAACAACTGCGGCCAGGGGCGGCGCAGGCCGATGAGCACATAACCGCCGTCCTCAGCAGGCCCCAGCACGGCGTCGTAGCCGTCTGCCAGGGCGGAAAGCGCAAGATGAAGGTCTTCTGCGCCAAGCTCTGGGCAGTCGCAGCCTACTGCCAGGGCAAACTGGGAATGGACCAAAGCCGTATGAAACGCCAAAAGCATCCGCTTTCCCAGGTCTTGTCCCCATTGGCGCTGAAGGCCTACGCCGTAACGCCGCGCAAGAGCCTGAAAAAACCGATGCTCGGTATCTGGGTAGCAGCATAATCGGATCGGCGCCAGTTTTGTTTGCGCCACGCGGGCAATCAGCGTCACTGTCAGGCGGGCGTGGAGGGCAGCGGCTTGAGCTGGGGTCAAAACTTCAAAGAGGCGCGTCTTGACCAGTCCTGGAAGCGGGGCTTTGCAAAAGACCAAGATGGTCGCTTTCGGGAAGGCAAACCCGCTCACAAACTCTTCGGCGCGGAAGCCCCGGACCTCTCACAAGCTCCCTCGCGTTTGCTCGGGAAAGGTCCCTCGTGTTCACTCGGGACAAGGTTCGAGGAAGGTCCTTCCTTCGTCAGGACAAGCTTTAGTCGGGGGTAGTTGACAGCTGGATTCCGTTGAAAGACTGATGTTCTATTGGCTCGCTTCTTGGTGGTCTTTCTGGGATAGCGTCGAGGGTGATGGGGCGATCACGACCTGATCACGCCCCTGGCGTTTGGCCTGATACAGCGCATCATCGGCACGTTTGAACAGCTGCTCTGCGGTCTCTTCTGGATGATCCAGGGACGCTACCCCGATGCTAGTAGTGATGCAAAGGCCAGGGGCAATGTCCGTGCAATCTGTGCCGCGAATTGCCCGGCGTAACCTTTCCGCTAGAAAATTCGCCCCTTTAGGATGAGTATTACTGAGCAGAATCACGAATTCCTCCCCGCCGTAACGAAAGATCATATCGCTGGATCGAACTGTCTTTCGCAGACAATCAGCAATCTTGATCAAAACCTTATCGCCAGCGGCATGGCCATAGGTATCGTTGATCTTCTTGAAGTAGTCGATGTCCAAAATCACGATAGATAGAGGTGCACGCTGCCGTCTGGCAAGCTTCCACTCGCGATCGAAAGCCCTATGCAAAGCGGTGCGGTTGTATACCCCGGTTAAAGGATCGGTGTAAGTAGACTGCAGAGCCTGACGATACAACAAAGCATTGCGCAAAGGGTAAATCAGGCAACAGAGCAAAGATTCAAGCGTCATCAGTTCTTGTTCGCTGAAACGCTTACGGCGCAGCAAACTCAATTCGCCTAAGTCTTGCTCTTCCAAAGTTAAGCGGTAATGACAGCGGTGGGATGCTTTTCTGCCGAATTGCACCTCCAACCTTGCTTGCTCATTGCAGTACCGAAAGCCATCGTGGGGTATCCACTGTTGGACTTCCTGGCTGAATAATTCAAGCAGCCGATCCACCGCCAAAGTGGTTTGCAGTAAGGCGAGCAACCCAAAACGCTGTGCTTGTCCTGGCGACTCGGTTTTCTGACCAAAAGGCGGATTGTCTATGACTGCTAGCTTGGCCTGCTCCTGCCGCATGACTTGCCTCGTCGTTATTATTCTGAAACAGGTACAAGCCAATATCGTGCCAATTTTTTAGTAAGGCAAAACAAAGTCTTAAAGAAAAGAAGGATGAGAAGGGCGGAAAATTGACAATCGCCTAGCAAGCTCTTGCCAAGGCGTATTTCTTATATCATCCCCAAGCGCAGCTTGGCCGCTTCCGACATCATATCTCGCGACCAGGGCGGATCGAAGACTACCTCTACCGTGACCTGCGCCACCCCTGGCAAATTTTTGACCAGCATTTCCACGTCCTGCTGGATGATCGGTCCCATGCCGCAACCTGGCGCGGTGAGGGTCATGATGATCTCGACCTTGTTATGGCCTGCCTCTATCGGGGTCACGCGGACGTGGTAGACCAACCCCAAGTCGACGATGTTGACCGGAATTTCCGGGTCATAAACCGTCTTCAGCACCTGCCACACGTTGTGCTTGACCGTTTCCGGGTCGGTTCCCTCCTTGAGACCGGCGATCACCGGCGGTTCCTTTCCCAAGGCGTCGGCGTCATTGGCGCTAATTCGTGCCAAGGTGCCATCCTCGGTCAACACGGTATAACTGCCGCCGAGCGCCTGATAAATGATGACTAGCTCATCCTTGTGCAAGCTGATCGGGGCCCCGTCTGGCACCCGGATAGCCTCCACATCTCGCTGGAGCAAAACGCTTTCACCTGGACCGTAGTACATGCCATTCATCCTGATAAACATAAGTATGTCCGCTTTGGCCGCGGCTCGCCGGACCAAGCAGATAAACATACAATTTTGCTAAGGATTGTGGCGGAGTCAAGCGATTTTCCATCTCGCCTGGAAAAGCTCGGCGCCGGATCGGCGTGCGCACCGGACCCGGCACCAAGACATGGGCGCGCAGGATACCGGTCGATTCCCACTCCTTAGCCAGAATCCGAGCAAAAGCCTCCAGCCCTACCTTGGATACCCCATAAGCCCCCCAGTAGGCGTTCGCTTTGCGGGCAGCCGAATCGGAGGTGAACACCACCGAAGCATCTCCGCTGCCCTTCAGAAGCGGAAGCAAGGCCCAGGTCAATAAGTACGGCGCGTTGAGATTGACCTGCAGGGTATGGAACCAGCGCTCCGGCGAAAGGCACTCCAAAGGCTCCAGAAAATCCAGGCGGGCTGCACTGTGGAGGATTCCGTGCAGAAAAGGGGTGTAACGGCCTAAAGTCTCGGCAAGCTGGCGATAATGTTCAGGCACAGCTCCCGCTAGGTCCATTGGGAACAAGGCAAGATCAGCGTCAGGCAGCTCCGTCAAAATTTCGTCGCGGAGCGCTTCCAGTCCCGCCACCTCTCTGTCCAGCAAGATCAGCCGCCCTCCTGCCGCAGCGCAAGCCCTAGCCGCCACCCTACCTAAAGCTCCTGCAGCTCCAGTGATCAAGAGCACCCGTCCGGCCAAGCTATTTTCGGCC
>JBKBMR010000069.1:0-1552 GCA_046295755.1 Methylohalobius sp. | reverse complement strand
TTCCATGGCTCAGCGGAGGCAGCCAACCCATCGCGGAGCAGATGAACAAGTTGCTCAGGCTTGTCCACTACGGCGTCGGCCCCCCACAGTTCTGGGCGAGCATCCGGAGCCAGATAGCCGTAGCGGGCCACCAGCGTCCGCATCCCAGCGCGCCGGCCGGCTTCAATGTCGCTTCTGGCATCTCCCATATAGAGGCATTCGGCGGGTTCCACCCTCGCCATCCGGCAAGCCAGCCACAGCGGATCGGGGTGAGGCTTGCCATACAGAGTATCGTCACCACAGACCACACAGGCAACCCGCTGCCGAAGACCGAGCCGTTCCAACAGCGGTAAAGTCAGGTACCGACGCTTGCTGGTCACCACCCCCCATACCTTTCCCTGGGACTCGATCGTTTCCAACACTTCGGCCATCCCGTCGAACAGCTTGGTATTGGCGGCCAAATGCCGCTGATAGACGGCCAGTAATCGGGCCACCCGGCGGTCGGCCGCCGCTTGATCCTGAACTTCCCCGAACCCTAACCGCAGCAGGGCTTGTGCGCCGTGCGAGATCGCTGGGCGGATCAGCTGAAGCGGCAAAGGTTCTAGACCTTCTTCGGCCAGCACCGTATTGAGGGCAAAGGCCAGGTCCGGAAGCGTATCCAGCAAAGTGCCATCGAGGTCGAACAAAATGCAGCGCGCCCTTGTCACGATTCTTTCTCAAAGGCCATTAGGTAATTGACGGCGATGTCGGACCCCAAGCGGAGCCTGCGGCTTAAAGGATGGTATTCGATGCCGCGAATGCCGAGCGGCTTGAGATTTACCGCCCGCGCCCAGGCGGTCAGTTCCGACGGACGGATGAATTTTTCATACCGGTGGGTTCCTTTCGGAATCAGACCCAAAATGTACTCGGCGCCTATGATGGCAAACAGATAAGCCTTTAGATTTCGGTTCAAAGTGGATAAGAATACCCTCCCTCCGGGTTTGACCAGCCGTGCCAAAGCTCGCACTACGGCGGCAGGTCGCGGCACGTGCTCGAGCATCTCCATACAGGTGGCCACATCAAAGCTTTCCGGCTCCCGTTCGGCGAGGGACTCGGCACTGGTATTTTCATAGCGGACCGTCTTTACCCCCTGCTCTAAGGCGTGTAATCTCGCCACTTCCAAAAGTTCTTCCGCCAAATCTATCCCTAGGACCTCTGCTCCTTCCCGAGCTAGCGCCTCGCTCAAAATCCCACCACCGCAGCCGACATCCACGATTCTTTGGCCCTGGATTGGGCAAAATTCGCGGATGAAGCGGATCCGCAAAGGGTTGACCTGATGCAGGGTGCGCAGTTCACCGCTCGGATCCCACCAGCGCTCGGCTTTGGCAGAAAACTTAGCGATTTCTTCGAGATGGGCGTTGTCGGATGGGTTCATAGCTTCGTGGTTTTTGAGTTAAGCCAAACGGGTTTGCCAAGCAGCGACTTCAGCACGCAGCGCAAGCCAGTCGAGGGAAGTCAGGCAGCGGTTCTTAAGCAGCCTGTGGCCGCCGATCCAGACGTCGGTCACCTGATGCCGACCTGCTGCATAGACAAT
>JBKBMR010000068.1:2641-10394 GCA_046295755.1 Methylohalobius sp. | reverse complement strand
GCTCTAGCGCCTTGGCCATGCCGTCTACCCCTTCGGCGACCGGATAGCAAAAGCTCAAGGTTTTAGTACGGAAGGCACCATGAGTCCGAGGCTCGATGTAGCGAATCTTCTCTAGATCCTCATTGGTGAGGATCGGCTGCTGGGCCTCCAGCCGCATATGTGAGCCACCCTGGTTGAGACCCAAAAGGTTGGGGCGGTGGCCGATCATGCTCACCAGCGACATGACCAGTTCCTCGCGGATCGGATCGATGGCTGGGTTGGTGACCTGGGCGAAGGCTTGCTTGAAATAGTCATAGAGCAGGCGCGGGCGGTCGGATAGCACCGCCAAAGCGGCGTCATTGCCCATCGACCCGACTGGATCCTGACCGCTGGCGGCCATCGGTTGGAGGAAGAATTTCAAGTCTTCTTGGGTATAGCCGAAGGCCTTGAGCCGCTCGTGCAAGGTATCTTTGTCCAAGGGCATGGGGGCCACTTCCGGCTCCAGTTTCTCCAATCGGATTTGCGTCTTGGCAAGCCATTCCTGATACGGGGCTTTATTGGCCAGTTCTGCCTTCAGTTCGGCGTCGTCGATGATCCGGCCCTCCTCTAGGTCGATCAGGAGCATCTTGCCTGGTTGCAGGCGCCATTTCTTGACGATCTTCTCTTCCGGAACCTTGAGCACCCCCATTTCCGACGCCATCACCACCAGCCCGTCTTCGGTGATAAGATAGCGTGCTGGACGCAGACCGTTGCGATCTAAAGTGGCGCCGATTCGTATACCGTCGGTGAAGGCAATAGCGGCTGGACCATCCCAAGGTTCCATCAGCGCTGCATGGTATTCATAGAAAGCGCGGCGTTTTTCATCCATGAGGGGATTGCCAGCCCAGGCCTCGGGAATCAAAAGCATCATCGCATGGGCTAGGGAGTATCCCCCAGCGACCAACAATTCCAGCGCATTGTCGAAACAAGCTGAATCCGACTGGCCCTCGGCGATCAGCGGCCAAAGCTTATTCAGATCCTCTCCTAGAAGATCGGATTTCATCGCGTGACGGCGAGCGGCCATCCAATTGAGATTGCCGCGCAGGGTATTGATCTCGCCGTTATGGGCGATCATGCGGAACGGCTGGGCCAGCTCCCAGGACGGGAAAGTGTTGGTAGAAAAACGTTGATGGACCAATGCAAGCGCCGAAACCACGCGCTCGTTACGTAGTTCGGGATAATACTGGCCGAGTTGCGCGGCCAATAACATTCCCTTGTAGACCAGGGTACGCGAGGACAACGAAGGGATGCAGAACCCAGCCGGATCGTCGAGGCCAAGCGTACGGATCTGATTTTCTGCTTGTTTGCGAATGACAAACAGTTTGCGCTCGAAGGCGTCTTGATCTTGACAATTTTTCCCCCGCCCTACAAAGACCTGGCGCACCACTGGCTCGACCTGCTTGACCGATTCGCCGATTCCGCGGTTGTCGGTAGGAACGTCGCGCCAGCCGAGGACAGTTTGGCCTTCGGCAAGGATGAATTTCTCCAGGACCTGTTCACATTGCTGGCGGTTCTCTAGGCGCTGTGGCAGGAATACCATGCCCACCCCATAATAGCCCTCCATTGGCAAGGCAATGCCAAGTTTGGCGCACTCTTCGCGCAGGAACCGATCTGGAATCTGAATGAGGATGCCAGCGCCATCGCCCGCCAAGGGATCGGCCCCCACCGCGCCGCGGTGGGTCAAATTGGTGACGATCTCCAAGCCCTGCTCAACAATCGTGTGGCTCTTGCGGCCTTTGATGTCGGCGACAAAACCGACACCACATGAATCGTGTTCGTGACTGGGATCGTACAAACCCTGTCTGGGTGGTAATCCGCTGTGATTCATAATTCGACCTCATCTGGACAAGCTACGCAGGACCCTAAAATGAGCGCTTTTGGAATAGATTGTCTATCCAAGCCCCTTAGGTCCTATCTATCCACAGAAAAGCACTAGAGCATAGGAAAGTTAGCCGAGATTTGCAAGGATTTTGCTTCGAGTTGGTCTGTTTCTCTGCCTACGCCGATCTTAAGAGCTAGGTCAAGAAATCGCAAAAAATTCTAAAGATTTTTTAAGGCCGGTCGCTAAGGCTAGTGACTATCAACTGCTTTAGCTCGGGAGGTGTGGGATGATGCCAGAAATGCTGGAAACGGTAGAGGCATTGGACAATGAGCTAGTATTGGACTGGGACGATAGCGAGTTTGCTGAGGAGTCAGTTCCGGCTGATGCTACGGCCCAGTTCGATGTGACCCAGCTCTATTTGAACGAATTGAGTCGGTCCAAGCTGCTGACTGTCGAGGAAGAAAGATACTATGGGGCGCTGGCCCGGCGCGGCGACGAGGCGGCGCGGCAGCGCATGATCGAAAGCAACCTCAGGCTGGTGGTAAAAATCGCCCGCCGCTATCTGAATCGAGGATTGCCGTTGCTCGACTTGATCGAAGAGGGAAACTTGGGCTTGATTCGGGCGGTGGATAAATTCGAACCGGAACGCGGCTTTCGTTTTTCCACCTACGCCACCTGGTGGATCCGGCAGACCATAGAGCGCGCTTTGATGAGTCAGACCCGGACTATCCGCCTGCCGATCCACATCGTTAAGGAAATGAACGTTTGCCTTAAGGCAATGAAGCAGTTGGCGCAAAAGTTGGATCGCGATCCAAGTCCAGAAGACATCGCCGAATACCTGGACAAGCCAGTCAAAGCGGTAGAGCGGATGCTCAAGCTGAACGAGCGTACCAGTTCAGTGGATGTGGCTTATGGTAAAGAGTCGGATAAGCCGCTTTTGGAAATCATCACCGATGATGCGGCGCAAGGTCCTGAAGTACAGCTTGAGAACGAGGCCCTAGGTGAGCACGTCGACCGCTGGCTACGTCAGTTGCCGGACAAGCACCGCGAGGTTTTGCTACGCCGCTATGGCTTGTGGGGATATGATGCCTCGACCTTAGAACAAGTGGCGCAAGAAATGGGGGTAACCCGCGAGCGGGTGCGCCAGATTCAAATGGAGGCGGTCAAAAAGCTGCGTGAGATCCTCAAGGCTGAAGGATTCTCAGCGGAGACGATTTTTCATTGATCCCAAGGGCAAGAGCTGGTCTGCGTTGTTCAGATGGAGGAACGCCTTTGCCAGTTTTTGGAACTTGTCTATTTAAACGAGAGTCATTAAACTGACATAGTTTTAACCGCCAGAGATTTGGCGGTTTTTATTCGGTAGTCCCGATGCCTTGGCGCCTTTGAAGACACAAGCGGCTTAAGTTGCATCGAACTGCTTGTTTGTTTTCAAAGACCCAAGGTATTTTTATGGCTAATCCAATCCCCGCGCTTAGTTTTTGCGACCTCGATCTGCCCGAGCCTTTGCTTCGGGTGTTGACTAAACTGGGTTATGAATCTCCCACGCCGATCCAGGCGGCGACTATTCCCCACGTTCTGGCCGGGCGCGATGTGATCGCCCAGGCCCAAACGGGCACCGGCAAGACCGCAGCGTTTGCTTTGCCGCTCCTTGCTCGCCTCGACATCGAGCTGATTCATCCCCAAATCCTTGTGCTGACGCCGACTCGGGAATTGGCGCTGCAAGTGGCTGAGGCTTTTCAGACCTATGCGGCCGGTTTGTCCGGACTGCATGTCTTGCCGATTTATGGTGGCCAGGAATACGGGAGGCAGATCCGTGCTTTGAACCGCGGTGTCCAGGTGGTCGTTGGAACCCCGGGACGGGTGATGGATCACATGCGTCGCGGCACTTTAAATCTGAGCAGCTTGAAGACCTTAGTCCTGGACGAGGCAGACGAAATGCTGCGCATGGGGTTCGTCGATGACGTGGATTGGATCCTTAGACAAACCCCGGCCGAGCGGCAGGTAGCCCTGTTTTCTGCCACCATGCCGGCTCCGATCCGGCAGATAGCCCAGCGCCATCTGCGCGATCCGCAAGAAATCCGAGTTCGGGTCAAGACCACTACCGCCGAAACTATTCGGCAGCGGTACTGCGTTCTCGCCCCTCACGCCAAACTGGATGTTTTGACCAAAATCCTCGAAGTGGAGGATTTTGATGCAACTATTCTATTCGTGCGCACCAAGACTCAGACGCTGGAACTGGCAGAAAAACTGGCGGCCCGTGGATTTGCTGCTGCGCCGCTCAACGGCGATATTCCCCAAAGCCAACGTCAGCATACGCTGGAACAGCTCAAAAGCGGACAATTGGATGTCCTGGTGGCCACCGACGTGGCGGCGCGGGGATTGGACGTGCAGCGGATCAGCCACGTGATCAATTACGATATTCCCCTCGATACCGAATCCTATGTTCATCGGATCGGGCGAACTGGTCGGGCAGGTCGTACGGGTGAGGCGATTTTGTTCGTGACTCCGCGGGAAAAAGGACAGCTTGCGGCTATTGAACGAGCCACTCGGCAAAAGATCCAAGCGATGGAGCCGCCCACTGTCGAAGCCATCAACCGGCAACGCGTGATTCGGTTTCGGCAACGGATTAGCGAGGCTTTGGCCGGTCCGGATATTCAATATTACCGTGAGCTGCTCTCCCAGTATCAGCGTGAGCATGACGTTCCAGCCATAGACATCGCAGCGGCTTTGGCCGCTCTCATCCAAGGATGTGAGCCCTTATCGCCAAGCGAGAATCCAATGCCTGGCGGTGAACCTTCCCGAGAACGGGGAACTGGCAAGCGCAGGTCCCGGTATCCGGAGAGTGGGGTAACTTGCTACCGCATCGAAATCGGCCGTCGCCATGGAGTAAAGCCAAGCAATATCATGGGGGCGATCGCTAATGAGACAGGATTGGACAGCCGGTTCATCGGCAGGATCCGCATTCGCGAAGAATTTAGCACCGTGGAACTCCCAGAAGAGATGCCTCAAGAAGTTTTCCGAACCCTGAAGAAGGTTCAGGTGGCGGGTAGGCAACTCAACATCTCGCGATATAGCTTAAGACTTGGTCCTTTTACTCAGCGCTAAGCTTGGCAAAAGGTGGCAAGCTTAGCCATTATAAATGGCATGAACCTAAGCGAAACCAAATTCGTCTCACCTGGCCGCCTCTCAGCCGGAGTGGTGGTGGTGAGATTTATGGACCATCCCCGTTATCTCTTGCTGCGCGCGTTTGCCCACTGGGATTTCCCCAAAGGTCTGGTCGAGCCAGGCGAGGCACCGCTTGCAGCAGCGATTCGAGAAGTGCGGGAAGAGACCGGGCTTTCTGACCTCGTTTTCCGCTGGGGAGAAACTTATTGCGAGACCCCCCCTTATGGGCAGGGGAAAGTGGCTCGCTATTACCTGGCAGAATCCCCGACAGGGGAGGTTCAGCTTCCGGTCAGTCCAGAACTTGGTCACCCAGAACATCACGAGTTCCGCTGGCTGACCTACGATGAGGCCCGGCAGCTGCTGGTGCCAAGACTTAAAGCGATCCTCGATTGGGCGCATGGAATCGTCACCGCAGCCAAAACGGAGCGGTCAGATGGATATCCCCCTTAAGGCCAAGCTGGCGTTTTTGCTGCGCCCCGACAGTTACCCGGATCGTCCAGCCCGAATAAAGCTGATCGAAACCCACCTGGCTTGGGTGTTCTTGACCGACCGTTTTGCTTATAAGCTGAAAAAACCGGCCCGTTACCCTTATTTAGATTTCAGCACCGTTGCCGCGCGGGAATTTTATTGCCGTGAGGAATTGCGCCTCAACCGGCGGTTGGCGGCGGATGTGTATTTCGACGTTTTGCCTTTGACTGCTTCCAGCCACGGGAATTTGGCGCTAGATGGGCGCGGGGAAATCGTAGACTTTGTGGTCTGGATGCGGCGCCTGCCGCAGGATCAGATGTTAGACTGCCTGCTTAAAGACAGACGCTTGGAAGAACGACACCTTAAATCCTTGGCTGAGGTCTTGGCTGATTTTTATCGAAACTTTCCCTGCCGTGAGGTGGATGCAGAAAGCTATCGCCGCCGCTACCGGGATGCGATCGCGATTAACCTGCGCGAACTTCAAGCCTTGCGTTTTGCCTTGCCCAATAGGGAGGGCGAAGCTTTGTGCGATGCCCAGCTAGAATTTCTGGAGCGGCGGGCGGATTGGTTGAAAGCTCGGGTAAGCGGCGGTCGGATCGTGGAAGGGCACGGGGATTTGCGACCCGAACACGTGTGTTTTGAGTCTCCCTGGCCTAAGGTCATAGACTGCTTGGAATTTTCTCGCGAGCTTCGCTTTTTAGATAGCGCCGATGAGTCGAGTTATTTGGCGCTGGAGTGTCAGTATCTGGGGTATGGCGAAGTAGGCGAGCGGTTCTTGGAGATTTTCACCCGGGTTGCCAAAGATAGCGTGCCCTCTAGGCTGCGGGATTTTTACCTGGCTTACCGGGCAACCCTAAGAGCGCGCCTGCTGCTTTCCCGGGTGCGGGAAAGCAGCCCGGCGGCCTGGCTGCGCCTCAAGCGCCGGGCAGAGCGGTATTTAAAGCTGGCAACCGCATATAGCCAAAGGATGCTGGCCGACTAGGCCAAGTTTTTGACTTTCTCCAATACCTGCAGGGCGTGACCCTCGGGGTTGACGCCGTATTCAGCATCGACGATCGTCCCATTCTTATCGATGATGAAGGTGGAGCGGACGATGCCCCATTTTTTGACTCCCCCTTTCTCTTTCTCCTGCCAGACCCCGTAGCGTTCGCACAAAGTGCCGTCAGTGTCGGCCAAAAGGTTCACTTTAAGGCCATGCTTGGCGATGAACGCCCGGTGCATGTCACACGGATCCTTGCTTACACCGATGATGACGGTGTTGTATTTAGCAAATTCCTCGGCCAGTTGAGTGAACTCTTTGGCTTCGATAGTACAGCCTGGGGTATCGTCCTTAGGGTAAAAATACAAAACGACGTTTTGTTTGCCGCGAAAATCGGAGAGGCTGACGATTTTTTCATCTTGATTGGGAGCGCTAAAATCCGGAGCGGGTTGGTTTTTGGTCAGCATGGCCTATCCTCCTTTACCTGCGATTAAAAGACAGTTGGTGGGTAGCGTTCCTCAACTTGGCCCTCAGCCCCAATAAAGGCGAGGCTGGCCAGGTTCAAAAAAACGCCGTGCTCGATTACTCCGGGAAGGTCGTTCAAGAAGCGGTCGATGGCGAGGGCGTCCCATGAGTCGGGAAACTGGGCATCGAGGACGAAAGCTCCGGAAGAGGTCACCGCCACGCCCCCCTCCTTCACCCTGAGTTTGGATTTTATACCTTCGGCCTCGAGCTGGGCTTGGACGAATTGCCAAGCAAACGGCCATACTTCCACCGGAATCGGGAACTTTTCGCCCAGGCGCGCTACCAGCTTGGAGCGGTCCGCCAACACCCAAAATTGGGAAGCTGCCCGCGTCAGGATTTTTTCCTTTACTAGGTCTTGGCCTCGGCCTTTGAGCAAGGTGAGATCGGGGGCAACCTCGTCGGCGCCGTCCACGTATACGTCCAGCTTGCTTACTTGCTCTAAGGAGACGAGCGGCAGTCCTAAGGCGTTGGCCTGGATGGCGGAGATGGGAGAACTGGCCAAGGCGGTGATGCGCAAATTTTCACTGCGGCAGCGTTCGGCTAAGGCTTGGATGAAACAGTTGGCGGTGGAGCCTGTTCCAAGACCTACAATCATGCCGTCTTGAATCTTCCTGGCGGCGAAAAGCCCAACCAGTTGCTTGTCGTCCATCCTGCCCCTCCCGAAGCTTTCGCTATAGTTGAGTATGATACTAGGAAAAGAAGCGGCGTCAATGGTCAAATAGTTCTGTCAATGAACCCCCTTGGTGAATCCGCTGGATGGCTTGGGCAAAAAAGCC
>JBKBMR010000068.1:0-2542 GCA_046295755.1 Methylohalobius sp. | reverse complement strand
TGTAGTGTCAACCACGCTCAGCTTGGCTTTGACCTCTTGACTGGTGAGCTGCCAGGCGGTCACTGTGTCTGTGACCACGATTTTGTCTAGCGCCGGATCGGCGAGGTGTTGATTAGCGTTAGGATGGAACAAGCCGTGGGCAGCCAAGGCGAACACGCGCGTGGCGCCTTCTGCCTTACACATACGCGCCGCGTGGGCTAGGGTTCGGCCGGTGACGATCATGTCGTCGAAGATCAAAACGGTACTCCCTGCCACCTCGCCCAGCAGGCGACCGTGGTAGAGCTCCCCGCCGCCGCGCAGTTTCTCTGTTACTGCGATTCCTACCTCGCTTCCTAGCCGGCTGGCTAATTTTTGACGAAGGAGCTGGGCGCGTTTGTATCCCCCCGTGTCGGGAGAGACGACGGTAACAGGTTCCTCGGGAGTCAGGACGGGGAGCAGCCAGTCCAAAAATACGGGAAAGGAATCCAAGTGTTCGGCGACGCGGCGAAAAGCGTTCTGATAGGCAGCCGGATTGTGAACCTCCAGGGTCACTACTCGGTCGGCGCCGACGGCTTCGATCATCTGGGCCAGATACCTAAGGCTCACTGGGTCCCGCGCTTGGGTGCGGCGGTCTTTGCGGGCATAGGCAAGATAAGGCAGAACCAAGGTGATCTCACGCGCCGAGGCATCGCGTAAGGCACCGGTGAACATCAGCAGGCGCAGTAGTTTATCGTTGACGCTTAAGTTTGAATCTGAATACAAAGAGGCCAGTAAAAACACATGCCGCCCGCGTGCGCTTTGCAGGGGGCGAATCTTGAATTCGCCGTCCTCGAACGCACGCTCCTCGTGTTTTCCTAAGGGAACGCTCAGGCGGGCGGCTACTTGGCCGGCGTATTCGCTAAAGGCCTGTAAGGCAAAAAGAAGGGGTTCGGACATGGTTTTATCGCAAAATCCTCTTGGGGTATTGTCGGCGACTTTAAAGCATTGGGCAATCCCACTCTGCTATGCTTGTTGCTGGAGGGCTATTGTAGGAGGCCACTATGTTGGTCGAATCTCCAGGGTTTTCTCAATTGCACATCGATGTGGCCCGCTTTGCCACCGACGATTTCAACTTGTTCCACGACCTCCACAAATGGCAGCGCTTGCCGGGCAATCCTTACGGCGGGCCGATTGTGTTGGGGTTTCAAATAGAGGCTTGGCTGGCCGAAGCGATAGCGGCTTATCGGCGCGCGCATGATGAACCGGTTTTGCTTGAAACGCTCAAGTTTAGCAATTACCAACTCAACTTTGCCTCTGCTCTCAAGCCCGGCCAGCGCTTTGCTTTGACAATCAAACCGTCGCATTGGGACGAAAGCCAAAGTGTGTTAAGCAACCGGCTGCTGCTGCGCAGCGACCAAGGAATCGTACTGATGGGGTATCACAGACTCTCGCGAGAGTCTTTAGTGCTGGCCGGAAGGGGCATAGAAGACCTCCCGCAGCTAGATTGCGTACCGGATCGCTCGCAGGTAAACGGGTACTTCCTAAAGCGCAAGTTCATGATGACTGCCAATGCCAAGAATTTCCTGCTTGGGTCTTTGGTCGATCCGATCCAGTATTTCGACGAACTAGAGGGGAGGGTAGTATTTCCGGAAATGTTTCCGGCCAGCTATATCTCCTGCGCCCTATTGGAAAGGGCTAAAAGTTTCGGGCACGATTTTGAACGCGAACCTATGGTCTATACCCGCCACGAGATAAGCATAGACAAAGACACCGCGGCCCAGATCGCCAGCAATGATCCCCTCCATCTCCTGGTGACCCCTGAGGACCAGAGCCGGAATCGGTTCTGCTGCTTGGGTCTGATCGGCAATGACTTGCTGTTTCGCGCCAGAATTGAACTGATGCCCCTGGCTGAGGTCGTCAAAGCGATGGCCCGTTCGAAGGGGGCTTAAGGTTTGCTAAAATTTTATTTTTTTGACATGGAACGGCTTTAAATGAGCGTACGCACTCGCTTTGCTCCTAGCCCTACGGGTTATCTTCATATCGGCGGCGCCCGCACGGCCTTGTTTAACTGGCTGTATGCGCGCAAGCACGGCGGTACTTTTATTCTCAGGATCGAGGACACCGACCGCGAGCGCTCCACGCGCGAGTCAGTCAACGCCATCCTAGAAAGCCTAGCCTGGCTTGGCCTCGATTACGACGAGGGCCCCTATTTCCAAAGCGAGCGCTTTGACCGCTCTCGGCAAGTCATCCCACGCCTGCTGGACGAAGGCAAGGCCTATTATTGCTACTGTACCAAAGAAGAGCTGGAAGAAATGCGCCAAGCGCAGCTGATGCGCAAGGAAAAGCCGCGCTACGACGGGCGCTGCCGAGGTCGCACTGAACCAAGGCCAGGGGTTAAGCCGGTGGTGCGGTTCTGCAATCCTCAAGCGGGCGAGGTGGTGATCGAGGACTTGGTACGCGGTCGGGTGGTGTTTTCTAACCAGGAGTTGGACGATTTGATCCTCGCCCGCTCGGATGGCACGCCTACCTATAACTTGACCGTCGTGGTAGACGATCTGGACATGGGCATCACGCACGTGATCCG
>JBKBMR010000067.1:0-10411 GCA_046295755.1 Methylohalobius sp. | reverse complement strand
GGCCAAGCAGGCGCACCGCCGAAGTGAGCGGATTGGCGTCCTTTAAGACATCGTTGGGTTCGATCTCGACGTTGTGGAAGTTGGCGTTGGGATTTCGGTCGCTTGGATTTTGCAGGCCTTCTCCGGTGACGTTGAAAGCGTAATCGGCGCGCGTGTCATCGACTGCGGCGATCGAAAGATAAAACTTGCCCGCGCGCTCGATGGTGGAGGAGAAAACCAAATCGCTGTCAGTTGCGCTTTCCCGCTGATCGAGCAGGTTGCCGGCGGCATCCAAGATGGAAATCCTCCACTTAGCCGGCCCTTTGGGCACCTCGACATTGATAACCGTGTTGTCCCGGGTGGTGCGCAAAGCAAACCAGTCCTCATCTTCTTTGATGCGCAATTGCCCGGCTACCGGCCGGCCAGGGATGATAGGATTGGAGGCGACCAAGTTATCGTTAGGTTCGACTTCGCGCTGGGCTTGCCGTAAAAACTCGTTGCGGCGATCCAGGGGCAGCGCTATGGTGTCGCTTTTGAGTTTGAACAGGTAGGAAACGGGCGCGGCCGCTTGTGCGGATAAACGCACAAAATAATCCCCTAGCGCGCTGGCGACGACTATAAAGTTTTGATCATACACCGCGCTTTTTTGGCTAGCCAAGACTCTTCCCGCCGTATCCAAAATCGTTAGGGTAAATTCTCCGTTGGAGCCAGGCAGGAAGACCTCGATCGCGCCGGCCGCAGTCACCTGGAAGCGGAAAAAGTCAGAATCAGCCGCAGAAACTTGCCCACCGTGGAAGGCATCCGGTTTGAGGGCGGTAGCCGTCTGCTGAATGTCGTTGGGCTCGATCTCGGTCAGCGCCCCTTCCGGCAAACCCCCAGGGCCAGTGGTCGGGGGACTTATGCCTTCGCCGGAGAGAGTAAAGGTATAGCTTGATGCCCCAAGCGATTCGGCGACCAAAAAGAAATCGCCAAGCTGCGGCAACACCACCGCAAACTTGCGGGTTTCTTTGCCATCGTTTTGGAACCTGGCCAATACCTGGCCGCTGGCGCTTTGTAAAGTCAGTTGAAAACCGCGGCGCTGTGGCGGAAGCTCAAGCGTGGCCGCCGTCCCTGCCTGGGTGACGCGGAAGCGGTACCAGTCCTGATCGCCGCTTGCCTGAAATGCCCCACTCTGAAGCTGGCCGGGAACCAAAGAGGTCGCCGTCTGGGGAGTATCATTGGGCTCGACCTCAGCCAAGGGGGTGACCGCCTCGCCGCCTCCACCGCCACCTCCTGCGGGAGGGCAGCCGAGCACACAACCGGTCGGGTCCTTTAGCTGGTCCAGCAAGTCGGCCCAGGCCGCCTGGCTGCCCAAAGCCAGCGTTACCGCAATCGTGATCGCTTTTATCTTCATAACCTGCGTTCCTCTTAGATCCAATCAATTTAAGCATTGAGACTTGCCCCATCAGCGCATGGCCATGGCTTCTTTCAGAATCCTGGGGGTGATGAAAATCAAAAGCTCGCGCTTGTTGTCGATGGTGTGGTCGCGGCGAAACAGGAAGCCAAAGCCCGGCAGGTCGCCGAAAAACGGCAGCTTGTTGGCGGTCTTGTTGCGCGTCGTTTCATAGATGCCGCCCAAAACCACCGTCTCGCCGTTGGCCACCTGCACGGTGGTTTCGATCTGGCGCGTGTCGATCGCCAGCTGGCCATCAGGAGTTTTTTCCCCGCGCGCATCCTTGGTGACCAATATCTTCATGATCACGTTGTCGTCCGGCGTGATATGAGGAGTCACCTCCAGCTTCAACACCGCTTTCTTGAATTGGGTCTGGGTCACTCCCAACCCGCCCCCGGCCGTGCCAACGACCTGGAAAGGAATATCTTCCCCTTGCTCGATTCGGGCGGTGGTATGGTCTTGGGTGACCACTTTGGGCATGGAGATCACATCGCCGCGGTTTTCTTCCTGGAGAGCGGAAAGCTCAAGCTGCATCAGGAATTGGTTGAGCTTGAACACCGCAATCCCCAAACCTCCGGCCCCAGGGCCAATCGCGGGCAGGTCTACGATGCCGTTGTTATTGCCCAAAATGCCACCGAGCAGGGTCTGGGTCTTGCCGGGGCTGCCGGTGTTTCGAGCAGCGTTGAGCCTGACGCCCAGATCGCGGCTGAAGTCGTCGTTGGCGATCACCACCCTAGATTCGATCACCACCTGGCGGATTGGGCGGTCTAAGGTTTGCACCAGCTTGCGGATCGCCTCCAGATGATAAGGAGTATCCTTGACGATCAGGATATTGGTCCGCTCGTCGATGTTGACCTCTCCGCGCGGCGACAAGATGCTTCCTCCTGCAACCGCTTCGCCCACCAGGGTCGGCTCCTCGAAGGTGGTCGCGTATTGGGGGGCAAACTGCGGAGCCCCTGATGCTTGAGGTGCCTGCGGCCCCTGTTGCTGCGCCTGTTTCTGCATCCCCTGGAGGACCTTCAAAATCTCGGCCGCCTTGGCGTAGTTGAGCTGGATGATCTCGGTCTTCAAAGGTTCCTTCTCCTCGCGGAACGAGACGTGTTCGAGCTCTTTTTTCTCTAAGGCGATGATCTCGTCCAAAGGCGCCACCCAAATTACCTCACCCTCGCGGCGCTGCCCTAGCCCTTTGGCTTTGAGCACCAAATCCAAAGCCTGATCCCAGGGCACGTTGTTGAGGCGTAAGGTGACGTTGCCTTGGACCGAGTCGGCGGCAATGATGTTGAGGCCGGTGAAATCAGCCAGGATCTGCAGCACCGAGCGCACCGGAATGTCTTGGAAATTGAGCGACAAGCGCTCGCCGGTATAAGGAAACTTTTTCTTTTCGATCTCCTCTTTTTCAGCCTTGGTCAAAGGCCGAAATTCGATCGTCAAAAGCCCGTCGGTCTGATACGAGGAATAGTCATAATCAGCTGTGATCGGGGTTATGACCAGGCGGGTTTTGCGGCCGTTGGAAGAAGCTTCGATGGTTTTGACCGGCGTGGCAAAATCGAGCACGTCCAAGTGCTTGGCCAGATGCTTGGGAAGTTCCGTATCCAAAAACTCGGCCACTACTTTCCCCCCCTCTTGGCGCAGGTTTACCAAGGCATTGGGGTCTTTGAGATAGACGAGCACCCGGCCTTCCCCCTGCGGCCCACGGCGAAAATCGATTTTTTCGATTCCCTGCGCAGGCAGGCCAGCCGAGGGAGCAAACTGCCCAGCCGTGGCTACGGCACCGACGCTTTTCAAAGTCAGGCGCACCTCGTTGCCTTCTTGGGCGAGCTCATACGGCACCAAAGACACCAGATTCGCGACTACCCGCATGCGGTTGTCTCCCTCGACCAGGTTAAGCTCAGTCAAGACGCCGGCATTGACCGCGATGGTTTTTTTTCCTAAAGCGTTTTTTACCCCTGAGAAATCCAGCACCAGGCGAGCGGGATTGTCGGTGTGAAACGCTCTTGGGGCTTCTGCCGGCCCATCGAACAGGAACCTGACTTGTAATTGGTCGCCGGCCAGAGTAGTAAACTGGATGTCCTGAAGATGGATTTCGGCCGCCTGACAAGTGATGAGCCACAGCCAGCCAACCAGCCAAGCCAAAAGCAACCTTCCCCAATTGCCTGCAGATTTTCGATAGTACATATGCTTTCCTCTATCCCACTTAAAAAACCTGTTACTGCGCCAAAGCTAGACTCGCCGGCCGCTCCCGCCAGGTGCCGGGGGCATCGGGCACGATTTCCACGAGTTCTATCCTATCGTCGGCGATCTGGACGATGCGGCCGTGGTTTTGGCCCAGATAATTGCCGGGTTTGACCCGGTAAATCGTACCTTCTGCCGTCTGCACCAACCCCCACAGGACATCGTCCTTCTTGATCGTTCCCACCATCCGCAGGCTGTCTAGCGCATAGGCCTCAAGTGCCTCGCGCGGTCGGGTCGGATCCGGCCTGACGCCGCTTCCGCTAACCGCGACCTGAGGTGGGGGACTTGGCTTTTCTGGAACGAACGGATCGCGCAAACCTTCCGGGTCGAATACGAAAGTCTCCACCGTCTTGATTTCCGGCATCGGCTCGATGGCGCCTTTCGGCCTGGCCTTCACCTCCGCCACGTAAGCCTCAAGGTCGGACAAATCTCTCCCGCTGCAGCTTGCCAACAGCACGCACCCCAACCAGAGCAACACTCGTCCTAGCATCTCGTCACCGTTTAGCTTGTGGTTTAGGCGTTTGGGCGATTTCTTCTTCATCCAGATAGCGATAAGTCTTAAGCACCGCGTTCATGACCAAGCTGTTGCCGTCTTTGAGCGGTTCGATGGCCACGTCGTGAACCGTCACAATCCTGGGAAGAGCCGCCAGACCGCTGGCAAACGTTCCTAACTGGCCGTAATTCCCGTGTACCCGGACTTTGATCGGCAGCTCGGCATAGAACTCTTTCTTGACCTCTTCTTGCGGCTGGAATAGTTCAAACTCGAGTCCGGCAGCCAGCCCAGTCTGCGAGACATCTACCAAAAGCTCGGGAACTTCAGCCTTATTCGGCAACTGGCGCAACATGTCGCCGAAAGCTTTTTCCATTTCCTGAAGAAGCCGTTTGTACTCTTCCAGGTTGGCGGCCTTTTTCTGCTTGGCGGCGAGAGTATTCTTTAGTTCCTGCTCTTGACTTTGGACCTGCTTCAAGTGCGCTAATTGATCTTGAGTGTCGAAGTAAAACCAAAATCCGCCCACGGCCAAAGAGAGCACCGCGATCACCGCGATCTTGATCGGTACCGGCCAGGTGCCGACCGCTTCTAGGTCCCAGTTGACTTCAGAAAGATTCATGACTCACCTGCTTTGGGATGCTTCTGTTTGAACTTCAAAGCGAAAACCCCTTGGCGCTCCAGCTTGGAGGCATTTTTGGATTCGATGATCTGAAGTTTAGGGTCTTCCATCCACGGCGAATTTTCGATATTGCGCATGTAGGCAGAAACTCGGGCGTTGGACTGGGCGATACCGTTGACCTCGAGGTTGTCCCCGGCCTGAACGAACTTGGTCAGATACACCCCTTCTGGCAACGTCCTGGCAAGCGCATCGAATAGGTGCACGATCTCTGGCCGGCTGGTCTGCAGCTGCTGGATCACTTCCATCCTGGAGACCAGCATGTCTCGTTTTTTCTCCAGATCCCGAATCTCCTGGATTTTGCGATCCAAAACCGCAATCTGATCCGACAGATAACGGTTGCGTAGTTCCTGATACTCGATTCGATCAGCGATAAATAAGTGCACCGCCAGCATGACCAAAACCGTCAAGCAAATGCCCAAACCCAACGCTGTAACAAAGTCCCTCTGCTGCTGCCGACGCAACTCCTCGCGCCAGGGAAGTAGATTGATGCGCGCCATATCAGTCAAAACTCCTCATAGCCAAACCACAGGCGATCATCATGGCCGGAGCCTCCTGCCGCAATTCCTGAGCGTTCACCCGGGGAGCTAACGCCATCTGGGCGAATGGATTGGCCACCACGGTCGGCAGCCCCAGCTTCTGTTCCACTAACCGGCCAATGCCGTTGATCGAGGCACACCCTCCGGCCAGGACTAAGGCGCCGACCTCGCGGTGGGAACTGGCGGATAAGAAAAACTGCAGCGACCGCCCGATCTGCTGCACCATCGCGTTTTTGAACGGTTCTAGCACCTCGGTCACATAACTGTCGGGAAGCCCCCCCTGTTTTTTCGCCAGCCCGGCCTCTTCATAGGACAAGCCGTAACGACGTTGAATTTCCTCAGTCAATTGCTTGCCGCCGAAACCCTGCTCGCGGGTGTAGATGATCCGACCCTGGTGCAGTACATTGAACGCCGTTATCGTCGCCCCCACGTCGGCAACAGCGATCGCGCGGTCAGCAGGCAAATCAGGTATCTGTCTATTGAGCAAAGAGAAAGCGTTTTCCAACGCATAGGCTTCTACATCCACGACTACAGCTTTAAGCCCAGCCAATTCCAGCGCGGCTACCCGGTTGTCCACGTTTTCGCGCCGCGACGCTGCCAAGAGGACATCGTTTAACTCCGGGTTCTTGGGGTTTGGGCCTAGAATTTCGAAGTCCAGATTGATCTCTTCCAAAGGGTAGGGAATGTATTGGTCGGCTTCCAATTCGATCTGGTCTTCTAGTTCCTGCTCGGACAAAGAGGCAGGCATAGTAATGACTTTGGTGATCACCGCTGAACCTGACACGGCCACCGCCGCGTGTTTTAAGTGGGTGCCCGATTTTTTGAGCACCGACTTGATCACCTTGCCAACCGCCTCGACATTGGCAATGTTTTTGTCCACCACAGCATCCGGGGGTAATGGATCAACCGCGAAACTTTCGACCCGGAAACGGTCTTCCTGCTTGCTTAGTTCGAGCAATTTGACCGCAGCGGAACTGATGTCGATTCCAAGCAAGGGAGGCCTTTTGCGTTTGAATAACATAAGCGTCACATTTCCTTCGGCAATAACACCTTCGAACTAGGATTTCGCCGTGATTCTGAAACACCGATGCAGGTTCCAGTCACAATTTGTAGTATAGTTAAAAATCAAAAATGGACCGGGCGTCAGAGTAGGAATTACCCCACGTGGTGCACAAAGTTTGTGAGCTATCCCACAGACTCCCTCGATTCGGACCATCATGTACGGACTCTTCAAAGGCTTGGCCGCGCTTGCGTTAACCGTTGTTTTGCTAGGGATAGGTTTTGTTGCCGCCGCCTATTACTCTCTCGCTCCGCAGCTTCCAGACCCTAAGCAGCTCCAAAAGGTGGAATACCAGACCCCGCTGGAAATTTACAGCCGCGACGGTAAGCTACTCGCCCGGTTTGGGGATAAAAAGCGCATTCCAGTCAAGATCGACCAGGTCCCTAAAATCCTCATCCACGCCTTCCTGGCCGCCGAAGATGCCCGCTTCTACGCACACCCGGGAGTCGATCTCCAGGGCTTAATCAGGGCAGCCTGGGAACTTCTTCGCACCGGAAGCAAGCGTCAAGGTGGCAGCACCATCACCATGCAGGTGGCGCGCAATTTCTTCTTAGGTCCGGAGAAAACCTATGTCCGCAAGCTCAAAGAAATCCTATTGGCGCTCAAGATCGAACAGACGCTGAGCAAGGATGAAATCCTGGAGCTTTATCTCAACAAGATCTATTTTGGCCAACACGCTTACGGCGTCGCGGCTGCCGCGCAGATCTATTACGGCAAACCGCTGGCACGCTTGGATCTTGCCCAAGCCGCGATGCTCGCAGGACTTCCTAAGGCGCCTTCGCGCTTCAACCCGATCTCCGATCCAAAGCGAGCCAAAGCCCGCCGGGATTACGTCTTAAAACGCATGTTGGAACTGGGCTTCATCGACGAGAATCGATATCGCCAAGCAATCTTAGCGCCCATCACCGTGGTCCTCGATCCGCCCGAACAGAAAGCCCCTTATGCGGTCGAATGGGTACGCACTCTGCTCTACGAACGCTACGGTGAAGCCATCTATACCCGCGGTTATCGCATTACGACTACCTTAGACAGCCGCTTGCAAGAAGCGGCCGAGGCAGCGGTTCAAAGCGCGCTCCACGCTTACGACGAACGTCACGGTTACCGGGGGGTTGAAGGTCGCATCGATCGCAATGCTTCTGAGGCGGAGAAACGTCAGGCGTTGGCGCAGCTCAAAGCCGCCGGAGCTACCCTCCCCGGTTTGGTGGAAGCGATCGATAACCGCTCGCAGCGCGCCCGAATCCTCCTGGCTTCCGGCCAAGTCGTCGAACTGGGCTTCGACGGGATTCGCTGGGCCAGACCAGTATTAAAAGACGGGCGATTGGGCCCTTTCCCGGGCACGCTCTCGGAAGTATTCAAACCAGGAGATTTGATCCGCCTCCGTCGAGGCAGCGATGGCCGCTGGCGCCTGGCGCAGATTCCCAAAGTCCAAGGCGCGCTAGTATCCTTGGACAGCCGAACCGGCGCTATCCTGGCACTGGTGGGCGGCTATGACTTCGACCTCAGCAAGTTCAACCGCGCCGTCCAATCCCAACGCCAACCGGGATCAGGCTTCAAACCAGTAGTATACACGGCCGCTTTAGAAGCCGGTTTTACCCCTGCCAGCATTGTCAACGATGCTCCGATTCTGATTCGCCTAGGAGGGTCCGAATGGCGGCCACAGAACTACAGCGGCAAGTTTCACGGCCCGACCCGGTTGCGGGTAGCCTTGCGCCATTCTCGCAATCTGGCGACCATTCGCCTGCTTCAGGAAATCGGCCTCGATCAGGTCATTCAGACAGCTTTGCGATTCGGTTTCCAGCCCGATCAACTGCCCAAAACCCCGAGCCTCGCCCTGGGCAGCGGAGCCGCCTCCCCGCTCGACATGGCCAGAATGTATGCGGTTTTTGCCAACGGTGGGTTCTTGGTTGAACCTTTTTTGATCGAGCGCATTGAACTCAACCATGGGCGAATCGTAGCTCAAACCCGTCCGCATCCTGCCTGTGACGACTGCAAAAACGCCGCGCCTAGGATCCTTTCGCCCGGGATTCATTATCTCATGCATTCCATGTTACAAGATGTCGTTCAGCGGGGCACGGCGGCGAAAGCCATGCAGCTCAAACGCACCGATCTGGCTGGCAAAACCGGGACTACCAACGACCAACGCGATGCCTGGTTCAACGGTTATGCGCCACCCTTGGTCGCCATCAGCTGGATAGGATTTGACTCTTCCGAACCTTTGGGTCCGGAAGAAAGCGGTGCCAGAGCAGCCCTCCCGATGTGGATCGAGTTCATGAGGACTGCCCTAGAAGAACAACCGGAATATCAATTCCCGGTTCCGAAAGGAGTAGTTGCTGCGTTTATCGACCCCACCACCGGACTGCTCACCCGTTCCCCGTCCGAGGGTATCAGAGAATTTTTCCTTAAAGGAAATCTACCTGCTCATCAACCGGCCGTGGCCTTACCTACCCCAGGCAAATCCCAAGATTCGATATTAAACTCGCTGTTCTAAAACCGCCATGGAACCTTGCAATCGTAACCACATTCGCATCGCCCAACTCAGCGCCCGGATCATTTTGGAGGAAGGCGTAAATGACTACGCCATCGCCAAGCGCAAAGCCGCCCAACGCTTAAGATTGGACTGGGAAAAAATGCCGGACGATCAAATCATCGAGGCCGCCCTGCATGAATACCATCGCATCTTCCGCTTCCAACATCAGCCAGCCTTTATTCGAGGCTTGCGCGAAATAGCTCTGGAAGCCATGGAGTTTTTAGCCGAATTCTCCCCTCGTCTAGTAGGCGCCGTGCTCGAAGGTACTGCCGGCGAGTACAGCCCGATCACCCTGCATCTGTTTCCGGAAACACCAGAGGCAGTCATCTGGAAGCTGGTGGAGGCTAACATCCGCTACAAAGAAGAACCTCTTATTACCGCCGAACTAGGAAACCATGAGGCAAAAATTCCAGTCTTGAGCTTTCACTTTAAAGAACATCCAACTGAAACCTTCTTGTATCCGCCCAAAGCCTTACGCGCGGCTCCCAAAAATGGGACTTGCCGCGCCTCAATCAAGGCCTTGCGGTGCTTAATCAGGAAGGGTGCTCAAAGCTAAAGGCTTAAGCTTTGCATCAAGTCTGATTGCCCCCGCCATACTTGCGCCGGAATTTGTCTACCCTCCCTGCCGTATCGACGATCTTTTGCTTGCCCGTATAGAAGGGATGGCAAACCGAACAGACTTCCACGTGGATGTCCCGACAAAGGGTAGAACGGGTCTGAATGGTATTGCCACAGCTACAGGTGATGGTGACGGGTTTGTATTCGGGATGAATTCCAGGTTTCATGCGCGTCTCGCAAATTGTAAGCTTAAATTTTAAATTATAAAAAAACGCTTTTATTTTTTACAGAACTTAAAACGCAAGAAGCCCGTGGCTGAACCGTTTGTTTCGCATTCAATGCCCGCTCGCCAGATCCGCAGCTTCGTCCAGCGTGCCGGGCGGCTTACCTCCGCTCAGGAGCGGGCGCTGAAAACCTTGTGGCCTCTCTTTGGTCTTCCAGCGGATCGAGCTTTCACCCCCGAAGAGATATTTCCGAGGCCGGCACCGCTCATTTTGGAGATTGGCTTCGGTAACGGAGAGAGCCTAGTGCAAATGGCTACCCAGTATCCGCGTTTCAATTACCTTGGCGTCGAAGTCCACCTCCCAGGCGTCGGTCATCTGCTGCTTCGCCTTGCCGAGCTTGGATTGGAGAACGTGCGGATTTACTGCGCCGACGCCGTGGACGTCTTAAGCTTCTGCCTAGCAGAGGAAGCGTGCTCTCGGATCAACATCTTCTTTCCCGACCCCTGGCCAAAGAAGCGCCATCACAAGCGCCGCCTGATTCAACCTCCGTTCGTGGCGCTGCTCTCAAGCAGGCTGCAACCTGGCGGGATTCTGCACCTGGCGACCGATTGGCCCGATTATGCCAGGCACATGCAGCATGCGGTCAGCAGCTGTCTCGCGCTGCGCCCGATCGACCCGCGCATCCTCATCCCTC
>JBKBMR010000066.1:8808-10589 GCA_046295755.1 Methylohalobius sp. | reverse complement strand
ACCAAGGTGTTGTGGACGACTTCTAAGGTCATCGGATCGATCCAGTGGACCATGTTGGTGGTCTCTGAGGTGCTCACCACCCACTGACCATCTGGGCTGACCGCGATTCCTTCAGGCTCCACTCCGACTGGAATGGCCTTGATCGCTTGACCGCTGTTTAAGTCGATCACCGTCACCTGGTTGTCGTCCTCGTTGGAGATATACATCCGCTCGCCTTTTGGGTCTAAGGCAAAAGTCTCGGGGTCTTCGCCCGAGGGCAGGGTCCCGGTGACTTTAAAAGTGCCGGCGTCTAGCACCTGGATGGTATCGTCGTCGCTTGCCGCCACGTAGATTTTGGCAAAGTCGGGGCTGAGCTTGATGTCGCGCGGCCTGCGGCCGATTGGGACGGTTTGCTGCAAAGTGAGCGTGGCGCTGTCGACTACAGCCAAAGCATTGTCTTTTTCCAAGGTGACCAGCACTGTATCGGCGCCGGCGAGGAAAGAAAAGCCAGCCAAAATCACTGCCAAAAAACGCATTCGTTTCTCCTTTAACGCTTCAAGCGGCATTCGGTCTCGCGCGCATCATAGCCTAAAGTGTCCAGTTCGTTTGAGGGATGTAAAAACCCCTCCAGCGGGGCGACCGCCACTACGTCGTAAGCGCTGGCTAACAGGATGGGCTGGCGCAGTTGCCCGTCCCAGGGCCGAAACGACAGCGGCACGCCTTTAAATCCGGGAAGCGCCAGTTGGTCGCTGAGCAAGTACTTCTCAATTGCGGCAAAGTCCGTGCTTTGGGTACGGGTGGCAGCCTCGCCGATAGCGCGAACTGCCAGCCAAGCGGCGTAGTCTTCCGGCTGCATCCAGCGCCCGGTGAGCTTTTTGAAGCGGTTTTGCAGCTGCACCGCCCCCCATTGCTCGTGGGCCGGATGCCAGGCGGTGGCGATGAGCCCGTGCGTTCCGGCCACCGGCCTTGGCAACCAAGTGCGATAGGGGAAATAGGCGCCAAAAAGCCCTGATTCGTCGGCCACTAGCAGAATGTCGTAATCGACTCCCTGGGTGAACACGGCTACCTCGGATTCTGCAGTGCGGCGGGCATCGTAAGCGTGGGTCCAGGGTTTTGCAGCGACGATTTTGAGGCCAAAGCGTTGGGCGCTGCGCTTGAGCGCCTGTGCAAACAACTGATCTTGCGGCAAAGCCCCAGGTACCAGGAACCACTTCTCCCAGCGTTTTTTCTTGAGATACTGGCCTAGAGCATCGGCGCGCATGGCGTGGCTGGGCAGAGTATGCAAGACATTAGCGCGGCAGTCTTTGCCGCGCAAGCTATCCTCGTAAGCGCCCACGTTGTACAGTAAACTACCTTGAGCTTCCGGCAGGTCGGCTAAAGCCAATAGTTTTTCTGCCGGCAAGTTGATTAAAACGTGGCGGAAGCCTTCCTTGCGCAAAAAATAAAACGCTTTTGTTGGATCTTCGCCTTGCTTGATTACTGCTCCTAGCAAGCGAAAGGATTGGTTAGTAAATCGACCGGTGGTGTTGTTGTCCGCTATGCCCAGTTCAGCACCGCGTATTCCCAAATCTGGATACAAAGGCTCTAAGTTGGCGGTAGCTGGCCTTAGATCTTCGCGCTCTTGACCTAAATAGGCGATAAACAGCGTCTCGGCGTGAGCTGGGGTCAGGCTAACCAGCAGAAAGGCGATGAGCTGATAGATCCACATAGAATCATGAGCAAAGTAGGAGGAAATTATACTCGATCAGAAAAGGATTTCGCGCCTTTGGTTTGGCTGCTGTGCGGCCCCAAGCTCGGGGACA
>JBKBMR010000066.1:0-8710 GCA_046295755.1 Methylohalobius sp. | reverse complement strand
GCAGGAGGAAATTATACTCGATCAGAAAAGGATTTCGCGCCTTTGGTTTGGCTGCTGTGCGGCCCCAAGCTCGGGGACAACCAGCAGCTTTTCGCTCTGGCCGAGGCGGTGGGTTGGCCGTACGCGGTCAAGCGCTTAGCTTATCGGCCTTACGAGTTGGTCGTAGGCCGCTTCGGAGCCACGCTGGCAGGCATAGACCGAAGGCGCAGCGATCCTTTAACCCAACCCTGGCCGGATCTGATTTTGACCGCAGGTCGCCGCAACGAGCCGGTGGCGCTGTGGATCCGCAAGCAGGCGGCCAAGATAGGCCAAAAGGTGCGCATCGTGCATTTGGGAAGGCCGTGGGCGAAGCTGTCCCATTTTGATCTGATCGTCACTACCCCGCAGTATTTTTTACCGCCGCTTGCCAACGTGCTCACGAATGCTTTTCCCCTGCACGCTTTGACGGAGGAAAAACTCAAGCAGGCAGCGCGCTATTGGGGCGTGAAAATCACCGTGCCTAGGCCGTATCTTGCGCTTTTGGTCGGTGGCTCTAGCGGACCTTATATTTTCGATGCCAAGATAGCTACTATTTTGGCTCAGCAAGCGAGCGAATTGGCCAAAAGGAAAGGTGCTTCGCTTTTGGTGACGACCAGCGCCAGGACCTCGCAAGAAGCCGCGCACGCGCTCGTCAAAGCCATCGCGGTGCCGGCAGAGATCCACGTTTGGCAGCCAGGCAAGGAAAATCCTTATCTTGGTTACCTTGCTTTAGCCGATGAGATCGTCGTCACCGGAGATAGCATGTCGATGTTGGCTGAGGCGTGCTTTACCGGCAAGCCGGTGCACATCTTCCCTTTTGGCAGCGGGCGCTGGGCTATGTGCCTTAAGGCTCAGCTTGCTCCGTCACCGCGCCCGTGGTGGGATAAGGAAACGCTTCGCGCCTTGCGCAGTACTTTGGGCTTGACTTTGGCGCCGCGCCGTTTAAAACGCGATATCCGTCGCATCCTCTGGGCAGCCATAGAATCTGGGCGGGCGGTATGGTTGGGAGAAGAGCCGCGCAAGCTCGCTCCTTTGCCCTTGGACGAACTCGCTAAGACCGCCGATCGAATCAAAGTCCTGCTAAGAGGCTAAAATCGCCTCGGCTTGCTCGATGGCGGCACGGACTGAGGCAGCCGCTCGCTGGAAGGCTGAGATTTCCTCTTGGTTGAACTCCGGGTGTAAGATTCTTGTCACCCCCGGGCGGCCGATGACTACCGGTAAGCTCAGGCAGACATCGCTGACCCCGTAGAAGCCATCGATCAGCACACTGACAGGCATGGTCCGCTTGCTATCAAAGGCGACTGCTTCGATGATCATGGCCGCCGCTAAAGACACGGCGAAATTGGTATAACCCTTGTAAGAAAACACCTGGTAGCCGGCGGCGACCGCCTCTTGGAACATTTTCCGGCGGCTTGCGTTGTCGACGATGTGCTCGCCGCCTGCTTGGGCTTGGCTCAGGCACGGGAACTGGTGGTCGCCGTGCTCGCCTAGGATGTAGGCCCGAAGGTCTTCGGGGTGGATCGAAACCTCTTCAGAAAGCATGGCGCGGAACCTGGCCGAATCGACTAGGGTGCCGGTTCCGATCACTCTGGCGGGGGGAAAGCCGGAAAGCTTTAAGGAGAAATACGTCAAGACGTCCACCGGGTTGGAGACGACGACCAGCACCGCGTTCGGGCTTAAGGCCGCGATCTGAGGGATCAGCTCCTGAAACAGCTTAACGTTACCTTCCAGCAGCTCCAGGCGCGATTTAAGCCCTGAAGGAGTCGGCACCGAGGCGCACAAGGCGATCAGGTCTGAGCCGCAAGTGGCGCTTAAATCGCCGTAGTAGACCTCAAATGGGCGGTCCAGGAAAGACATCGCGTGGCGCAGGTCATAAGTATCGCCCTGGGCGATTTGGAGTCTTCGGCTGACTAAGACCAGTTCGTTACACAGGCCTTTTAAAGCGATGGTGTACGCCAGGGTGCTGCCGACTCGGCCGATGCCGACGATGGAGATTTTCATAGCGTTAATATTTTAGACGGGTTTATGGGCGTGTGGATGCCACAAATCCTCTGTGCAAGTATAAGGCTTGACTTCGTGTGACGTACTCGCCTTTTCCCTAGGAACTTCGAACGGGTTATCTGAATACCAAAGTTGGTTCCATTTGATATTCCCGGCAAAGCAAAGATCGCGCTGGTAAAGCGCGGTTTTAGCCGATTCAATGGACCGCAGTCCAAAAACGCAGGTTGTTTATTTGCGCTAGTTAGCACGGTCTATTGGGTCGGTGATGGGGGATCGGGACGCAGCCAATTTATAGGAACAAGAAAGCCTTTATTCGCCGAAAACGCGTACGCCCGAAGAGCGCCTATTTCTTGGACGCTTACAGGAAGCACTCCTGACCAGCCGGCAAAAGCGAAATTTCTGCCTACGGCTTGGGCAACGTCTGGCCGAAAGTGACCAGTAGGCAGCACGGCCAGTAGTTTGCAACCAGTGTTTTTGACAAGCGTAAAGACAACGGCGTCGGCCTCTTTGCCGGCTGCCACAGCCCAACCGGTGATCTGGACCCCCCCTGAGACGGCCTGATACCGCTCCACAAAGCCGCCTTTGGCTTGAGTTTGGACGCTGATTGAGGGGAATACAAGTACGCCTAGTTTGGAAGCCAATTTTGCCTTCAACAAGAGCAGTTCTGGGTGCGGGTAGAGGGTGAGTTGGCAGTACTCCCCAGGAAAAGCGAGCCTCAGTTGAAGGCAGCTTTTCTCGGCGAGCAAGCGGTAGTGGTAGGTGTGCATCTGTTCTAAGACGGAAATGTGGGCATACGCTATCCCAGTCATCGCGGTGCCGAGAATTGGGCCAAGGTGGCTCATGGCCTTAAGCGGTGCCTTTTGCAGCAACGCGATCCCTGCTACCAAAAGATAGGTACCATAGGTGACATAATCCGGCCGCAGGGCATGTCCCATGCCCATCGGGAGGCGCCCGATGGTAGCCAAAAGCGCCTGCATGAGGGCATATCCCCCGATGAGCATCCAAGCCCAAGCGGTCCGGTCGCGCCGATCTGCCTGCCAGGCGCGCACTGTCCCGAGTGCGTACAGACCGAGGTTAATCCCACCCATACAGGCTGCCAGATGCGGCTCCTCGGAGAAAGAACGGCCTAAAACGGTCAAGAAGAAGCCGAAGACAGACGTAAGGGGTTGATCCAAAACGGCGAGCAGCGGCGTATGACCGGAGGGATAGCGATAGCCAGCGAAATAAAGGGCCATGGATAAGGAAGCTAAGGCGATGTACGTCAAAAGCGGCTTTAGGGTGCGCCGGGAGACGGCATCGCTTAGGAGCAAGAGGCCAAAAAGCGGGTATAGAGCAACCCCGCCGCTGAAGCTGTACTGCCCTGTTGCCGCCAAAGCCGAAAATCCCAACGCCTGGAGAGTGGAAATAGAGTGCCGTAGTAGGAACCATAAAACCCCGCCGAGCAAGGCGGCTTCGGGAAGGAGACGCTCGAAAGTAATGCCCCAGGTATGGAAGTACCAAGTCAGGGGGGACCAAAGTAGCCAGGAGAACACAAAGACCAAAAACGCCCGGTCGCGGCGTTGGAAGCCAGAAGTAACGCAGGCTAGGCGATACAGCAAATACACCAGCCCTAGACAAAGGAAAAAGCCGAGGTAAACTTCGGCTTGCGCGTCCCAATGGCCGAGAATCAGGGCGAGTGTCACCCAGATGGCGGAAGGCAAGACTTTGCGGGCCTCGTTGTGCTGGACCCAATAGGTTTCTAGGTTAAAGCGGCCGGAGAAGGCTTCGACCATGGCGTGGTAAGGAGTATCCCACTGGTCCTGGATCGGGAAGGGAACCCCGTAGCGATAAAGAATGGGCAGCCAAATCAGGAATGGCAGTCCAGTAAACACGAGCAGGACGCTGGTGGCCAGTTTGGCAGGCTCCAGCTTGCAGGGCTGCATTGTCAGGCAGAGCACCAAAATCCGGCCAGGAGGAGTTTTTCTCCTCCTAGCCTGGATCAGCAACTTTAGGCGGCTTTTACGGCGGGCGCGTCCCAGCCCAAAGGATGGCCGGGCGGTGGAACAAGCGGCTGAATGCGCTTTATGAGTTCTAAAGCATCGTGGCGCACGTGGTTCTTTTCCATCTCGGCTCGGATCTGGTCTTCGGTGACGATGCCTTTCTCCAGGCATTCGCGCACTAGGCCAAAGAAGTAGCGTTCTTGGTTGGGATCGGGATGCTTTTTGTAGCGTCCGAGCAGAGCGTATTCGCCGAACAGGTGGCGGCGGGCGCGCAGGATCAGCCCCCATAGGTTTTTCTTCTCGGCCGGGCGGAAATCCACCGGAAGCCCTGTTTTCCACGGTTGGGTCTTGCGTTTGGTGGTGTGCAGCATCTTGGTTTTAGGGGTGAGCTTGTCGAAGTCGTTCCATTCGTGTTCGAAAAGTTCTATAGCCTCGCGCGGCTCGCGCCTTAAGCAAATCCAGTCCATGTAGTCCACCTCGAAGCTGAACAGTTTGTTGAACGTCTCCTCCACGTTCCAGTGGGTAAGACGAGCGCAGTCTAAAAGCATCACGCTGCTTGCTAGACACCCTTCCTTGCCTTTCTGCCCGGTGCGCGGGCGGCACATAATGGCCGCTCCTCCCATATCGCGCGAGAGAAGCTCCCACACATCGCCCACGGCGAACACGTCTGGATCGACCACCACTGCCCGGCCTTGATAACCCATGAGCTTTGGAGGCATAAAGCGGAGCGGAGTAAACGATTGCAAGTCGTCGTTGAGCCAGATGCGCTTTTGCCCGTCGCGCAAGTACACTTGACCCTCTCTTGCGTGGAGAAAGGGGTAGTCCTTATGGTGGATGATCTCTACCTCGAACTTGTCGGGGTTTTTAGAGTTGCGCTTCATGCTATAGGCAGACACTACTGCCCCTAGCCATTGTTTGTGGTTGGTGTGGACGAAGACGCGGTATTGCATGGCAGTCACCTCACTTTAAGCAATTCGGTGCCGCACAGTGTAAGCGAAAAAAATCTTAAGATCGATAAGGTTTAAGGGCTTAATTTGACCTGGATACCAAGCGCTTGGATTTTTTGGGCAAACTCTTCCATCCAAGTCACCGACAAAGGACTAAGGCGCCAAGCTTCCGGTTGCTGCGACGGGCGGGCCAGACCATAAAGCATTACCCCTTGTAAAGGAATGGCGCGTTCTAATGCCTGACGCAGGAAAGCCAAATACGCCTGTTGTTCCTGTGGCGGCGGGGGCTTGCCATCCAAAGCGAATAAGCAGGTTTGAATCCACACCGGGCAAAGCGCAGCGGCTTTTTCTAAATTGGCCAGCAGCCGGGGCGGCGTGATAGTCGCGCCATTGATGCGCCTTAAGCCCTCAGGGGTGGCGCGGTCGAGTTTGAACCAAAGCTCCCCGCCTAGCGCTCCCCAACGGATCAAGCCCCTTTGTACCGCCGGCCGATGAATCAGACTGCCGTTGCTGATGATCACCTTAGCGAGAGGAGGCAAGGAGAGCTTGCGTAAGGTTTCCTCGATGGTGCCGATGGCGACGTCAAACTCCTTGAGCGTGGTCGGCTCGCCGTCGCCAGAAATGGCGATGTCTTTGAGCGCCCGAAAAGCTTCAGGTACCCGAAAGTGCTGGTAAAAACAGCCGCTTAGAATCTGCCCGAGCAGCTCGGTCAGTTCCCATTGCAGCCGCGGATGATCTAGGGCTGGAGCAGCTCCGCGCCGCAGTTGCGGCACCTGGCAGTAGATGCAGCGCCAGTTGCAAGCGCGGTTAGGGTTAAAGTTGATGCCTACCGAAATGCCGCCGGCGCGGCGCGATACCACTGGATAAACATAGCTTAATCCGGCCGCGTCGCGGCGGTGGTCGGTGACGGTTAGAGTTGCCAAATTAGGGATGATCATCTTCCAAGGGGCGGGGAACAGCCTGCTCGCCGACGAAGCGCCAAAAATCCAAGGTGCCTTGATCTTCGAACGGGATGCGGATGTCGCGGCTGAAGCCGCGGCTTGCGCTCAAGTGCCCTTGGATTCGATAATCGATCGGCTGCTGCGCGCCTAGGCTTAGGATATGTTTTAAAATTTGGAAGGTCTGGACGGTGGCGATCAGGTCCAGTTCCGCCTGGCCGTAGGCCGGCACCTTGACCGGATGGTCGCTTAGGCCCCGCGCCAGAGGCTGGCCGTTGAGGAACACCTCGGCGACCGCTCCGTTGAGCTTGAATCCATAGGCATTCGGATTGTCGATCCGCAAAGTGAGTAAAAAGTCCTGGGCCAGCAGCCGGCCGCCGCGCAGTTGCATGTCGACTAGAGATACCCTAGGGTGTTCGAAGGTAGAGAGGTCGGCGCAACCGCAGAGTGCTAAGGCGAGGAAACCGAGCAAAACGATGGCACGCATGGAGATGGGCGACGTTTGATGAACGAGGAGGGATTGTAACACGGGTTTCAGCCATCGGCGCTAACATCGTCCGGCAGTTCGCCTTCGTGCTTATACATCTCAGCGATTTCTTGCAATCTTGCCACCGCCTTGCCGTGGATGGAATCCTCGGGATAGTTGCCTGCGGCATCGAGGGTGCCGGCGGGCAGATCCATGAGGAGTTCTAAGGCCTGGTCCACGCTGGTTACTGGATAGAGGTTGAAGCGGCCGGCGGCGATGGCCTCGATCACTTCGTCCTTGAGCACTAGGTCATCGCAGTTGGCTTGAGGGAAAATGACGCCGTGGCTGCCATCCAATCCGCGCGCTTGGCACAGCCTAAAAAAGCCTTCGATCTTTTCGTTGATCCCGCCGACCGCTTGCACCTCTCCGTATTGGTTGAGCGAGCCGGTGACCGCAAAGCACTGCTGGATCGGAACATGGGTGAGTGCCGAGATTAAAGCGCAAACTTCAGCCAAAGCGGCGCTGTCGCCATCGACGTAGCCGTAGGACTGTTCTAAAGCGATATGGGCCGAGATCGCAAACGGAAATTTTTGGGCGTACTTATAGCCTAGATACCCGGACAGAATCATCACCCCTTTGGAGTGGATGGCCTGGCCTAAGTTGACCTCCCGCTCAATGTCCACAATTCCTTTGGAACCGGGATAAGCGGTAGCGGTGATCCGGGCCGGGGTGGCGAAGCTGAGCTTGCCGGTTTCTAAGAGAGTCAGACCGTTGATTTTGCCAACTGCGCTGCCGCTGGTATCGATGAGGATGGTCCCGGCTAAGATTTCCTCCAAGATTACTTGAGCTAACCGACCTTCTCGCTGTTCTTTGGCGGCCAGCGCTGCATCCACGTGCGCAGCATCGATGTGCGGCGCCTGGCTTTGAGCGCGCCACCATTCCGCCTCGCGCAGCAGATCGACCAGTTCACCGAAGCGCGCCGAAAGCTTGTGTCGCGATTCGGCTAGGCGCGAGCTATAGTTGGCTAGGCGCAGCACCGCTTTACGGGAGAGAGGAGCAGTGCGATGTACCTGAGTCTGGTGCGCCAAGAATCGGGCCATCAGCGCCAAATTCTCCGGAGTGCGGGGAAAGTCGTCGTCGAAATCGGCTAATACCTTAAAGATTTCATCGAATTCGGGATCTAATTTTTGGAGGAGGAAGAACTGGTCCCGGTCGCCGACGACGATCACTTTGACGTCCAGGGGGATCGGGCTAGGGTTAAGGGTCGCTGGCAGCAACGCGGTTGGTTCGTTCAGCGGCCGCTCGATGACCAACTCCCGGCGCTTTAAAGCCCGTTTGAGGGCCGGCCAGACCGATGGTTCGGTGAACAGTTTGTCGGCTTCCAGAATCAGATAACCCCCGTTGGCCCGGTGCAAGGACCCGGCATAGATCCTGCGGTAGTTGGTCTCGATGATCCCTTGTTCGGCAGTATATTCGATCCGGCCAAACAGGTTGGGATAGCTGGGGTGAATCTCGTAGATCACCGGTGCCCCCTGACCTTCGACATGGGTAACGAATAGGTTGGGGGAGTAATTTTCCTGCAGCAGCTTGCGCCGAGAGGTCTCGTCAAGCTCCTCAGAACATAGCTTTTCCCGCGCGCTGGCCTCCAGATCGGCGCGCAGGTTGCTGAAGAAAGCGGCAAGCCCCTCAAATCGCCCGTAGCGGGACTCCAGTGGTTTGAGCAACGGGTCGATCGCCTGGCGGATGGTGGTACGATCCAATTCGCGCTGTTTTTCCGCCATTTCGCGCCGCCACTGGGGGAGTTCGGCGAGCAAATCGGCTAAGTAATCTTCCAGTTCAGCCACGGCATGATTGAAAGCGTCCCGTTCGGCCTCGGACAATTGGGTGAATTCGGCCTCATCCAGTGGCACGCCTTCTTTCAGCGGGGTGAAGGTGATAGAATCGCCGTCGCGGAAAACTGCGATGTTCATTTCCAGCGCTTTGTGCTCGAGTTTGTTAAAAGCGTTTTCGCGACGCTGGTTGAACTCGCGCTCGATGAGATGATTGCGACGTTGATAAGAGGGGCTTTCGAAGGCTGCTGGAAAAGTATCCAGGAGTTTATCGATCAAGGCTTCCATATCGGCGGCGAATTTTCGGCTCAGGCCTGCAGGCAGCGCGACGGCGATGGGCTCGCGCGGTTCGTCTAAACGATTGAGATAGATCCAGTCGTCGGGAGTGGGGCGGAGGCGGGCAGCTTCTTGAAGTAGGGTTAGGGTAAGCGTCAGGCGACCGGTGTCAGGTTCTCCCATGACATAGGCGTGATACCCGGGAGGCTGCATCGCGATGGTAAAACGCAGCGCTTGTTCGGCCCGCGCTTGTTTG
>JBKBMR010000065.1:0-10610 GCA_046295755.1 Methylohalobius sp. | reverse complement strand
CCAACAGGCGGCCAGCTCCCGGTTCAGCATCCAGCCACCGACCTGGGCCCATCTTGAGATGGGCCTGGCCGCCCAGCTTGGCCACGGAAAACTGAGTGGGTGCTGCTGGCCAGTTGAGTTTGAAGTCGATGGTGGTTGGGGTTTGGACCAAGGCTGTGGAATGGCCGATGTGCTTTAGGAATTCACCTAAATCGTCGCTTGAGAAACGGCCATTCACCTGGGTCTCGAAAGGCGCGGTCAAGTGCCATATGCCTGAGGCTTCAAGGCGGTGCTTTGCGCCAACCAGATTGAAGTCAAAATTCACTCGATCAGGAAGTTCGGGAAAGGCTTTGAGGTCGAGGAGGCCAAAATCCCGATTCTGCCAGCGAAGGCGGCGGGCTTGGAGGGTCAGAGCTGGCCAGCTGTCTGTTGCCGGCCGTTCAGGTAACGCCTGCGTTTGCCCCAGATTCGGGACCGACTGTTGGAACCCATCCAGGTCTACAAAGTCCAGCCTGAAATCAAGCCGGTTTTGTCCTTTCTTCCACGACCAGTCGCCAGCCGTATAAGGAGTGGTCAATGTTCCTTGCCAGCCCGAATCGAGGCGGTAAGCCTTAAAGTGGTGTGGGCCGTGGTCCCGGCTACCGATTTGCAAATGATCGGTGCGCAGATCGAATTGTTGGAGGCGATCTATCACACCAGGATTGGAGAGTGGCTGCTTCTGCCAAAGTTCGAGCCAGGAATCTAAAGGCAGGCGGTCAAGGTGGCCGGCCAAGATGAGGACTCCCTCGGTATTTGCCGGTGGGGGAGGTTGGTTAAGGCCGATCCGTCCACTCAGCTTCTGAGCTTTCCGGTCGAAGGTGAGCTTGGCGCGCACCGGCCCATAGTCTAAGTGCACGGGAACTTGAGGAGATTGTAACCAAGCGATCAATTGCAAGGGCTGGGATTGGTCGTAAGCCTTGCCGAGAGGATAGGGAAGGTGTACGGCCATACCTTGGAGATCCGAACGCAGGCTCAGGCGCGGAGGAGATTTACCAAGGTGGCTTATTTCCAAGCTCAGCAGCGCTTCGCTAGTCCCGCTGAAATAGCGGTGGAATGCTTCAGCGGGTAGGGCATCGGTGTCCAAGAAGGTAAGCAAGGTCAAACGGGTGTGATCGCGATCCACGGTAGCCTCAAGGCGCGCCGGTTGGTGCCGCAACCGGCCGTGCAAGCGGGCGATCAGACGGTTTTGAGTAAAGTGCAGTTCACCGCGCAAGGCGTCTAGATTCAGGGGTTGAGCAAGAAGGCGCCAGCTGCCCCCTTGCAGTTTGACCCGGCCGTCGATCTGATAGGCTTCGGGATGGCGAACGGGGAGAGAAACGCTGAGGGATAAGGTGGCCTGGCCGGTCAGGTGGGTTTTTTCGGTGAGCATCGTGACAGCCGATTCTAATGGGGAAAGCGTAAGCACCTTTAGAATCTCCGGGACCGAATTGCGGCTGGATCCTTGGATCTCTAGTACTGGATCGGGGGCATTCAAATCCAGGGTCGCGCCCAAAGTCTCGATCTGCGCATCGTCGAGTTTTCCGCGGCTCATCGCGATGGTCACTAGGCCGTTGCGGAACTTCAGGTTCAGGTCGGCTGCAGCCAGTGCGGGCCAGCGTGGATGAAATTCGATCTGGGTCTGCTGACTTTTGAGCCAAACCTCGCTGGTGCCGCTATGGTCGCGGAACGGGAAATCCTGCAGCCGGCCGCGCCACAATAGGCGACCCTGGGCGATGCCGCGCACAGGTTTGCGGCCCAGCCATCTAGCCAAGCCTGCGGGGAGATGGCGGGGCAGGTAGGTATCCAGATTGGCCAGGTTCAGGCGGGCAAGATCGGCTATCATTTCTAAGTGAGTGGAGTCCTGCGCTGAGTGACTCAGACCCAGGCGGGCACGGAGCTCGAAATCGGCGTTGCCAAGGTGAAGGGAGTAGGCTTCGATCTGCCAGCCGTTTCGATCCCAGTAGCCATGGATCCTGCTATCTGCCCGGTGCAGTCTGAGCGGCTGCTCAAGCCAAGAGGGGTGCCAATTCAGCTGCTGCAAGCTTAGATCGGCGGTCCCCTCCAAGCGACCTGCTCGCCAGCTTCCCTGAAGTATCAATGTTCCTCGGCCTGACGGGTGGGCGCCAAGGCCTAGATATTCCTGCAGAAGAAAGGTCTCGGCGGCCCCTGTTAGTTGGAACTGCTTAAGGTGCAGCAGGAAGTCTGCCTGCCATTGTTCAGGATGGTCGATTTCTCCCTGAAGGCGGGCGTTCAGGCTGGCGTGGGCGGCCAAAACTTCAGGCGCCTCAAAGCGTACCTGGAGCCGGTGCTCGGCGCCATGGTTGTCGAGGCAGACGTAGACGTTATGCCAGGTGACGGCGCGGCTGTCGGAACCAGAATGCCAGATGAGCGTGCTGTGGAGCAGTTCGAACCGTCCGTCTGCCATCAGCCAGCGCGGCAGGCTTTCTGCCCCGCCGTTGCCCAAACCAAGGACTTGAAAGCGCCCATTCGCGGTTCGGGAGACTGCAATGTGGGCCCCTAAGATTTTGACCCACGCTGGCTGGAGTCGGCCACTTCGAAGACTGGCGGGGAGGTCAATTCCTAGTTGGATTTCCTCAAACCGCGGTTGGTGGCTGCCGTTTGGACCGACGGTAACCCCGATAAGACGTAACTGTGGGGTGATGCCATCCAGACTGGCCTTGAGGTGGCGGATCTGAATGGGCTGCGCGATATGCTGGCTCAGGCGGTTTTCCAGTTGGTGGCGAAATTGGTCGATCCGGGGCAACAGCCAGAATCTTAAGGCAGAGAGGGTGAAAGCGAGAGAAACCAGCGCCAGCCACAAGATCAAGTGAGTCAGACGCAGAGTGTGATGGAAGACTCGAGTCAAAGCAAGACGACGTCGTATTGTTCCTGGTTGTACTGCGGCTCTGCCCGAAAGCGAATGCGCACTTTGAGCGAACGCTCCAGTTCCGCCAGAGTAGGGGCCTCCTCATCGAGGAGGCGTTCTACCACTTCGTTGGAGGCCAATACCAACAGGGATTCGACTTCGTATTGGCGGACTTCGCGGATGATCTCGCGGAAGATCTCCAGACAAGTGGTTTCGGCAGTCTTGAGTACCCCGCGCCCCCCGCAGCTGGGACAAGGTTCGCACAGGATGTGCTCGAGGCTCTCGCGGGTGCGTTTGCGGGTCATTTCCACCAGTCCCAACGACGAAACCGCGCTGATGGTGTTTTTGGCGTGGTCTTTCTCCAAACTTTTTTCCAAGGCTTTGAGGACCTGGCGGCGGTGGTCTTCGTCTTGCATATCGATGAAATCGATGATAATGATGCCCCCCAGATTGCGCAGGCGCAGCTGGCGGGCGATGGCCTGCGCGGCTTCCATATTGGTTTTAAAGATGGTTTCCTCGAGGTTGCGTCCTCCCACGAATCCCCCCGTGTTGACGTCTATGGTGGTCATCGCTTCGGTCTGATCGAATATCAGATGCCCGCCGGACTTTAGCTGGACTTTGCGTTGCAGGGCTTTTTGGATTTCGTCCTCGATGCCGTAGATGTCGAACAAGGGGCGCGCGCCGGTATAAAGCTCGATGAGAGGGGCGACTTCGGGAATGAATTCGTCAGCGAACTGGACCAGACGCTGGTAAACCTCAGGCGAATCCACTCGGATTTTGTCCACCTTGCCTCGGTATAAATCCCTAAGCGCCCGTACGGCCAAAGGAAGGTCCTGGTGGACCAAACTGCGCACGGGAGCTAAAGCATACTGTTCCTGGATCGCGTTCCACAATTTGAACAAAAACAGCATGTCGGCGCGCAGGACAAATTCGTCTACGCCTTCGGCGGCAGTTCGGGCGATGTAGCCGCCGCTGCCGTATTCCTCGCGGAAGGAGTCGATACAGCTTTTCAGGCGTTCGCGTTCGGTTGCGCATTCGATTCGCTGAGAGACGCCGGAAAAGGAGGAGAAAGGCATGTAAACCTGATAGCGGGACGGAATAGTGATCTCAGTAGTCAGGCGGGCGCCTTTGCTGCCGATCGGATCCTTGCTCACTTGCACCATGATCTCCTGGCCTTCCTGGAGCAAGGTTTCGACGGTTCCGTTTGGACTGGCTTGAAGTTGCTTTGGGTTTAGGTCGGAAAAATGGAGGAATGCGGACCGCTCTAGCCCGATATCGACGAAGGCCGCCTGCATTCCGGGCAATACTCGGCATACTTGGCCCTTGTAGATATTCCCTACCAATCCGCGGCGGCGAGAGCGTTCGATGAAGATTTCCTGGAGGATGCCGTTCTCTACCACCGCTACTCGGGTTTCCGGGGGAGTGACGTTGATCAGGATTTCATCGCTCATAACACCTGAATCCCTGCTTTCTTTACCAGCTTAGCGGTTTCATATAGCGGCAATCCCATCACGCCGGAGAAGCTACCTTCAAGGCGCTTGACGAAAATGACTCCTAGCCTTTGGATGGCATAGACGCCAGCTTTGTCTCTGGGTTTACGGATGTGCCAATAAGTCATTATATCTGACCCCAATCTGATCCAGCAGTTCGCCCCGAGGGAAGAGGCCTGGATGAACTGTAGCTTAGGCACGGCTAGCGATGATAGGGATGGCCCTGGAGCAGACTCCAGGCGCGGTAGAATTGTTCAGCCACGAGGATGCGCACCAGAGAATGAGGAAAAGTCAGCCGCGACAGGCTCCAGCGAATCGCAGCCCGTTCCAGGCAGACCGGTGCCAACCCTTCCGGGCCGCCGACCAGCAGAGCCAGGTCCAGGCCCTGCTGCAACCATTCGGCCAAATGCCGTGCCAACTCGTCTGTGGTCCATTGTTGGCCGTCCTTGTCGAGAGCAATCACATAAGCGTCCTGGGGGATCGCGGCGGTCATCTGGATGCCTTCAGCCTCGATTTGACGGCTGATATTCCCACGCTTGCTGCGCCGCTGCAGAGGAATCTCCTTTAAGTACAGGGCGCACTCCCTCGGCAAGCGTTTGGCGTATTCTTTAAATCCTTCCTGGACCCAGCCGGGCATGCGGCTGCCGGCGGCGATCAAGTGGATGCGCATGGTGCAACTTTGCGAGCCGATATGGCAAGAGTACGGTGACAAAGCATAAGCTTCAAACCAGTATCGCCACAGTGGCTGCCAATAAAGCCCCTAACCCAAGCCAAGGACGTAAATCCATTGCTATTGGCCGGAGCCGTCCGGGGCGGGGTTGGCGCACAGCGTCGATAAGTTGCTGTGGTGTATTCAAGGCCAGATAGGCCAGGCCGGTGGCCTCGGCGAGGCGGTGCAAACGGGCAGCGTCGAGGTGGGAAAGGAGAAGACCGGGTTCCTCAAGCGGCATCTGAGTTTGGTAGCGGGCCGATTGAGCCGGGCGGGGCAGATCGGTGGTCTGCCAATAGCCGATCATCTGACCGTCGGGATCGAATTTCGGAATCGGGACCGGGTGAGGAGTTCCAACCCCAACGAGCCAGCCGCCGACCAGTCCTGGGTGGCCGAAAAAAACAGGATCGCGAGCGGTTTTTGGAATCTGATCACCGTCGGTGATGAAGACTAAATCGGCCCGAAGGTTTAAAGCGAGGCGCAGAGCATCGAACAGGCCGTAGGCGATATAACTGTCGGCAGCCCAAGCACTGCGCCAATCGATGCCCCTTAAAGCAAAGCGTAGAGCCGGTGCATGGTGGCATACTTCTATGGGTTCGAGCAGCAATTGGGTATGCTTGTGGCTGAAGATGCCAAGGCCTACTTCCGAGCCGCACGGTAGGGCGAAGATCGCAGCTTCCATCGCGGCTTTGGCGAACGAGAGCCGGTCCGGGGGCAGGCCAGGCAGGTGATAGTCTCGGGCATTCATGCTCTGGGTGATGTCGACCACCATGAGGTAACGGGGGAGGCTTTGCGGCAAGACCCAGACCGGCTTGAATAAGGTGGCGGCCAGCAACCCTAAGGCTGTTAGCCAAAGCCAGACCCGCACAGCTTTGGAAGGAAGACGGCGATGCCAGCTCATGGCCCACCGTGGGGTAGCCCTGGCAGGGTAGCAAAAACGCTCGATTTGGTTCCCTGCCACTTGGCAGGTTCGCGTTCGCGAGGGGGAGGCGTGATCCGCAGGGCGTATTCCAAATTATAACGGGCATTTAGGTCGTTAGGATCGAGCCGCACCGCCTCGCGCAGATGATCGCGCGCTAATCCCAACAGGGTGAGCACGCGCGAGTACGCCCACACTCCTTGCCGATTCCATAGGTTCGCAGCCTCACGCAGGTAAAGCGTGCCCAAATTGTAGCTCAGTTTCTGCCGTAGGGTGCCCTCGGCCCGAGGCAGCGCTTGGAGGTAAAGACGTAGCGCGGATTCCAGCTCGCCTGCTTGAGCGTCGCGGTTGGCTTTGGCAGCGAGCAGTTCAGGTTCGATCTGCGCGTCGGGCTGCAAGCCATCGAGCTTAGCCAGAGCACGGTTGTAATGGCTCGCTCGATAAAGCTGATACCCTGCCCATCCTGCGGCTACTCCCAAGCCCAACAAGATGGCGGCAAGCAACGCGTCTAAGCTGGCTAGGCGAACCATCGATCGACCTCCAATAAAGTCAGAACCAGAAGCGGTAACCCCAAAACCAGCGCCAGTCCGAAGCCGTATTGGGAGAGATCCCTCCGCGGGAGGGTTTCAAAGTAGGAGATCGGCTGATTTTCCAGCGCTTCCACAGTCGCGATGGCTTTGGCCAGGCTTTCGGGGTTTTCAGCCTCGAATACTTGGTATGGAACTCCTAAGGTCTGGAAATAGCGGTGCAGGAAGATTTCCGGGGCGGTGGTTTCCGATAGCTTGCGCTTGGGCGGATGGAGGACGCTGACGCCGTTCGGATTGCGCAGATAGATCCAATATAGGCTCACAGCCAAATCCTGGAAATCCTGCCGCAAGCGGTCCTGAACGTCTTGGTCGATGCGGGCACCACCGTCGGAAACCAGTAGGATCACTCTCGCTCCGGTCAAGGGATGGCCGCGGAATGTCTCTAGCGCCATCGCCAGTCCAGGTGCGATGTTGGTTACGCCGCGGCCGCGCAGTCCTGTGGCGCTGACTGCAGCGACGAGTGCGGTTTTATCTTCGGTCAAGGGGAGGACTTGGCGTGGGGCGGTGCTAAACGCCACTACCGCGAACAGATCTGGCTGACGCCTCTGGATGAATTCCACCAGCAGTTTGCGCGCCACAGCGCTCTTGGTTTCCTTGGACGAGCCGCCGAGATACCGGCCAGCAAAGTTTTCGTTCATGCTGCTTGAGTGATCGATAGTGAGGACGATGTGTGCGCCGGTGCCGAGGCGCGCAACTTTTTGTTCTTTGAGAAAAGGAGCAGCCAGGGAGAAAATCAGGCTGCTGAGGAAGCCAACCAGAAGGAGCTTCCGCGCCTTTTCTAGGCCCCGCGATAGCGGGTCATCCGGCAGCAAAGACAGAGCTGGATAAGGCAGCCGAGTTTGGGCTGGACGCCAAAAAGGAAGCGCGACCAGGGGCAACAGCAGCAACCATAGAGGTTGGGAAAAGCCTATTTCCGGCATTGCCTTTCAGCTTTGGTGCAAGCGCGGCACAACCGCTCCAGCGCGCTCAGCCAATCCGTCGCTGGGGTCTGCTGCCGGCGGTAAAAGAACCGCTGCGACTTCTCGAAAAACTGCTGCAAATCCTCTTTAAGTTGAGCAAATGCTGGTTTGCGGGTGAGGAAATCGGCCAATTGCCCGGCAAATAGAGCCTGGCCTGCGGTTTCGTTCAAGGCTTGATGAAAAGCCAAAAAAGCAGCCTCGGTCTCACGCTTACGAGCGGCTCGGCGGATCTTGGGTAAAGCCTTTGCAAACGGCAGTCGCTGCAGGGGCAGGCGGTAGCGGCGCCAGGCCAGGAGCAATCCGACTGCCAGCAGGCCAGCACTGATTTCAGCCAAGCGTTGCCAATGGGGAGAAAGATCAATTGCCTGAGGCTGCCACAGCGGACGGACCTTGACTTGGGCATCGCTCCACTGAGCCGGGATCAACGGATTGGCAGTGAATGACCAGGGAGGGATAAAGACCCCTTGCCGTTTTCCGGTGGAGGTGATAAGTGACAGAGACACCGACGGGATTTCCAGAGCCAAAGCCTGTTGCAGGGAGGGAAAGATCTGATAGTCGATCCGAAGCCGGTAGCGGATCCCCCCGTTTTCTTGCCATTGCGCATAAGCGAAATCCCGGATCTCAAGCCAGCGGTTGAGTTGGCCTTGGGTGGGCAACTGGGCGATGTCCAGCTGCCACGGCGTCGGGACGAAAAGCTCGATTTGGTGGCGGATGACCGATCCAACGCCGTAACCGAACGGTGGCGGGGTCGTGAATTTGACTGTCACAGGCGGTGCCGCTTGGCTTGGGATGCAGGTAAACAAAACTAGCCAGAACAGGATCAGGCGCATGTTTCCAGAAAATACCGGGTTAAGCGATCTGGGTGAAACTCATCTTCCACAAAGAATGGTGGCCGACCATAACGGCGACACAGGTCGGTCAATTGTTCGCGGCGCTTGCGGAAGGCAGCGCTTAGCCTGGCTTCGCTGCGAGGCTGTAGCCACAGAGGACGGTGGTGGCCGGTTTCCGGATCGTGTAGCCTCGCCCAGCCCCAGCGCTTAGGTGGGTGCCACTCGTGCCGAATCCACAGGACCACCGGTACTAAATCATGAAGCTGGAGTTGGGCGAGGATGAGTTGCGCTTCGGTCAGGGGGAAGTGGAAGTCCGAGAGCAGAAAAACCAACGCTCGTCTTGTTCCTAAATGAGGGGCCAGGCGGTGCAGTCCGCGGCTGCCCCCTTGAAAGCTGACTTGCCCAAGGCGGTGCTTGAGTTCTAAGGCCAGGCATTTGGATAAGCGCAAGGGATATTGGAGCACGATTTGGTCGCTGATCCCGAAAAAGCCAAACGGATCGCCGGTTCGGTAGGCGGAATAAGCAACCGCCGCGGCCAATCTGGATAAGAGTTGTGGTTTGTGGCCGATGGCCATGGAAGCGGAAAGGTCTGCAATCGCAAACACCGGGACCGCGCTCGTTTGAGTAAATTGCTTTACTTTATACTGGCCAAAAGGATCGTGTAGGGTCGCATGGATGTCCAGCCTGCGCGGGTCTGGGTAATCGACGAGCGTAGTATGGCCGCGAAACTCGTGCCCACCTCCTGCGGTTTGGCTGCGGTGATAGCCAAGATGGACGCTGCGCGCGCGCCAGAAAATACGGTAATCGAATTGCTCTAGCAGCAGGCTCAAGGGGCGCTGATCCGATTGAGAATGGCTGAGCTTAGGCGTTTAACCAGGCTTTCCCGTTGCAGTTCGTAAATCGGAGTGAAAACTATCCGATGCCCGATTACCTCGTGAAATATATCCTGGAGGTCTTCCGGCTCCAAGTAGTCGCGACCCTGAAGCCAAGCTCGAACCCTGGCGGCGCGCAGCAGCATGCTCATGCCCCGAGTACTCGCGCCGGCTAGAACGAGTTCTTTCATGTTTACCCCGTCAAGATGGATGCCAAAGTCCTGGGGGGTACGAGTTGCCTGCCATAGATTTAGGGCATAGTGCTGCAAGGCTGGGCTGGCCTGGATGTGTTCTTGGATTAACTGGGCGATAGTTGCAATGCTTTGATAGGGAACTACCGCGGCCTGGAGGGCGTTGATCATGGCTTCTACATTGTGGAAGCGGGGATCGAATATAAGTGCAACCCGGTGTTGCGGATCGGTAGGGATTTCGATGTGGATTTCCATCAGAAAGCGATCCCGGGCGGCGGAAGGGATCTCGAAAGTTTCTTCTTTTTCGACTCGGTTGCGGTCTGCAAATACTTGCAGATAAGGGAAGCGGTATTCGCGGTTAAATGCGGAGACGCTGCGTTCGGCCATCACCCGTAACAATAAAGAGTGTACCTGCGGGCGCGCCCGATTGACTTCATTGAAGAAAAAGACTGCCAACCGTTCCCCATTTTTCAGCAATGGGCCAGGATCCACTCGAGGTTTACCGTGCTCGTCAATATAAGTGTGATAGATGAGGTCGTTGGGCATCAGGTCGATAGTACCCTCGATCCGTTCATAACCTCCTCCTAGGGTCCTGGCGACCGCCCTTAACAGGGTAGTCTTACCCACCCCAACGTCCCCCTCCAGCATGACGTGGCCTTGGGCGAAAATAGCGAGGGTGATCTTTTCAATAGGATCGTCAAGGCCTACTATGACTTTTTTGATCTCTGCCTGCAGGCGTTTGGCTTTGTCACGCCCGTCAGCCAAAAGGTTGTCAGGGGATTGCATCTCTCCATCCCATCTTGTCCAGTTAAAAATTAAGCTATAAAATCAAACGCTTGTCAAACCACCCGCGCTGCGGTCCGAAAAATTTCAAAACTATTTGATGGTTGAAAATGTCGTATGTATAATTTTTAGGATTTGGTGCAGATGGAGCTGCGAGAAGGAACTCCTAGTTTTTTTAGCAGTCTTAGGGTTTGCTGTTTTTCTTGACAAGTTTTTTTGAGTGGTTTAGGATAGTTTTTCTCTCCTGTTTGGGGGGTGAGTTCTTTAACAGATTGATCGGATCATCCGTGTGGGTTCTTGGTCAAGTCATTCAGGCGGAAGGTTGATTTTGCTTTGGATGAAGAGTTTGATCATGGCTCAGATTGAACGCTGGCGGCAGGCTTAACACATGCAAGTCGAGCGGAAAG
>JBKBMR010000064.1:0-10664 GCA_046295755.1 Methylohalobius sp. | reverse complement strand
GAAAGACCGTCAGGGATTTCCGCGAGCATCGCTGGCGCATCCGCGCGTCGCTTCAAAGCAAAGGGACGCGAGGGACCAAAAAAGTCCTTCGCAAGCTCTCCGGCTACGAGCGACGCAGGATGGCGCACAGAAACCACGAGATCGCCAAGGCCGTCGTCGCGGAGGCCGTCAGGAACGGCTGTTCCCTGATCCGCATGGAGGAATTGCGGGGAATACGGGGCCGTCTTAAGGTTCCGAACCGTCACCTCAACCGGATGATCTCGCTTTGGGCATTCGCCCAGCTTCAAGCATTCGTTCGCTACAAGGCCGCCGGAAAAGGCATCCGGTTCGAGACGGTCAATCCGGCCTACACGAGCCAGACGTGCGGATCGTGCGGGAGCTGTGGAAGACGCGATCAAGAAACGTTCTTCTGCACAACCTGTGGTGTTTCCCTCGACGCGGACGTAAACGCGGCGAGAAACATCGCAGGCGGGGGCGTCGTAAACCGCCCCGAATCGTCGGCTATGTCCGTTTGCGGTCATGGCTAGGCGAAAGCCCCGCTTTTTAGAGCGGGGTAGTTTACCGGGTTTTGATTCCAATAATTTTTTGAGGTGGAGGTAATACAAAGCGGCGATGATGGAACCCCCAGATACCGCGCTGATCACCTCGACGTGGCGCAAAAGCCCCACTTCTGCCATCTGCGCCAGGACCCCGAGATGGAAAAAAGACGCACGAAAGCCTCCGCCGGACAAGGCCAAACCCAATTTGGTAGCCATAGTTCCCTCCTCGTGTTGGTCGTTGTTAGGATGGATGGAAATCGGATTGTGCGCTTGTCATGGGGGGAAAATAAAGCGTCTTGTGTGGTTTGGTCTATTCCTGCTGGTGTTCCCGAAAGCCCTGCCGGCAGGGGAAGCCCTGTTGACGCCTCTGGAGGAAAGCGGCTACCAGGCTCTGCCGGATTCGAAGCAAATCACTGCGTTTTTGGAGCGGCTTGCCGCCTTTTCCCAGAAGGTCGAGGTGGTGTACTACGGCCGCTCCGCTGGCGGCCGCCCGCTTGCGGCCTTGTTGATCTCCAACGACCCTAAATTCCTTCAGACGGGGCAGCCGGTTCCGGGCAAACTGACGGTGATGCTGGTCGGCGGACAACACGGCACCGAGCCTTCGGGAACCGAAGCCCTGCAAAGCCTAGCCCGGGACGTAGTGGTCGGTCCTTTGCAACCCTTGCTGGAGCACCTGGATTTGATCCTGGTCCCCAATTCCAATCCTGACGGGCGCGACCTACACCGGCGCGTCAACGCCAACGGCGTGAACCTGAGCACGGATTATGTCCTTTTATCGCAGCCGGAAACCCGTGGCTTGGTCAAGCTGCTGCTTCGATTTCAGCCCCACGCGCTGCTCGACGTCCACGAATCGGCTGTCCTCAAGAAAAAATCCTTAGGCGCGCAGGGGTATCTGACCGATTTCGAGGCTCAGTTCGAGTACGCCAATCATCCCAACGTCGATCCTGGGCTTAGATATTTTTCCAACCACGTCTTCTTGCCGGAACTGCTCGAAGCGGTGAACTCAAGGGGCCTTTCCGCCCGGCATTACATCGGCGAGATCACCTCGATCGACCAAGCCATCACCCACGGCGGGATTTCTTTGCGGAACCTGCGCAATTACGCCGGCATGAGGGGGATTTTCGCCCTGCTGGTCGAAAATCGCCTCGATCCACCCGGAGACTGGCCCACGCCGCGCAATATAGCCATGCGGGTGGCTAAGCAACGGCTGTGCCTTAAGGCGTTTCTGGAAAAAGTCGCCGAATTTGAGGAAAGCATCTTAAGCCGCCTCCGGCCAGTCCGCGGAAAAGGACCGCTGCTGGTGGCGCTGCGCGCGCAGTACGCGCCTTCTTCCCAATCCAAGATCGCCTTAAGCCTGCGCCGGCTAGACGGCGAGCAAGTGACAAAAGAGTTCGCTTATCATGGCCAAATCGTAGCCAAGGATTGGGTCTTTCTTCCTAAGACTTACGCTGTTACCGCCCATCAGGCCGAGTTTGCCGCACTCCTGGATCGACACGGCATCGGCTATCGCCGGCTTGCCCGCGCCCAGCGGACCCGCTGCCTTTGCCAAAAGATCGTCCAAATCAAAGTCAGGCGTTGGCAGCAGGGCATTATTTCCCGTCGCGAGGTCCAGGTTCAGCTTAAAGAGGAAATACGCCAAATAAGGCTTAAACCAGGCGACCTGGTGCTCGATTTGCGCCAGGAGGGAGGCGCTTTGGCCTTCCTCTTGCTCGATCCGCGCTCCTTTACGAACGTCTTCCAGGATCCTATCTACACCGCCCTGCTCGCTGAGGGTAAGGAGTTTTTCGGGATGGCGCTGATCGAGTAACCATGTTTGCGCTCCATACCAGCAACCGCACCGAGATCCTGTTCGAGCAACTTCTGACGGTCCTGGATCACTACGCTTACGGGCCGTTCGAGCCGCTCCAATTTGTGATTCAGGGGCGCGGCATGGAGCGCTGGCTCAAGATGCAACTGGCCAAAGCGCAGGGAGCATTTGCCCACGGCCGCTTCGACTTCCCCCATCGTTTCTTCGCTACGGTGGCCGCTGCCCTGGGAATTAAGCTGTATGACGAGCTTTTCGAGCGCAGCCGGCTGATCTGGCTATTCGACGAGCAGCTCAAATCTTTTGAGTTTCAGACCGATCCTGTCTTATGCCGCTACCTGAAAGGTCCTGGCCCGGATCTGCGCCGCTTTCAGCTTGCCCGGCAACTTGCCAACCTGTTCGACCAGTACCAGATCCAGCGCCTCGATTGGCTCGCGGCTTGGCAGCAGGGAAAGGCGGCGCAGGCAAAGGACATGGACCGCGCCATGGAACGTTGGCAGGCGGCGCTGTGGCGGCGGTTGTACGAGCGCCTTAAGGGACACCGGGGGCTGTTGTGGCAGAAGCTAATCGCCCGGCTCGCCCAACCGATTCCGAAAGACGCGCTGCCGCAGGCGGTGTATCTGTTCGGCGTCGGCTTGCTGCCGCCGCTGATGGTCGAGGTGCTGGCAGCGCTGGCTAGGCATACCGACGTGCACTTGTTCGTGCTCTGCCCGACTGCGGGGTTTTGGGCCGATCTGCCCGGCAAACGCGCGCGTGCGCAGGCGATGCTCGAGGCGGGGCCGGAAGCAGAATGGGAAGAGCTGCATCACCCCTTGCTGGTGGCTTTGGGCAAACGCGGCGCGCAGTTTCAGCGCCTGCTGTTGGAGCAGGTGGAGCCGGCGTTGGAATCCCAAGCCTTTTTTTGCCACGATCCTCCCCGCAATTTGCTCCAGCATCTGCAAAACGATTTGACCGCCGGAACCTTGACCGAGCCGCCTGAGCTTCCGGTCGGAATCGAACTGCACTTGTGCCACACTCCCCTGCGTGAGGTGGAGGTCGTACGCGACCGCTTGCTCGCGCTGTTTGCTGCCAATCCCGATCTGTCCTTGGAGGACATGGCGGTGATGGCGCCCGACATCGGCGCCTACCAGCCTTATCTTGAGGCGGTGCTGCGCGACCTTCCCCACCATATCGCCGATCGTTCCCTGGCACATAACGATCCGCTGATACAAATTCTGATTGCCGCCCTTGAGCTTCTCGCTGGGCGCTTCGAGTGGACGGCGGTAGTTGAGCTTCTCGGGCGCATCGAGGTGCGGGAGAAATTCGGCCTAAGTCAGATGGAACTGGCCAGGATCGAAGATTGGGTCAAAACCTGCGCCATCCGCTGGGGGCTAGACGGCACCCAGCGCCGGGCGCTCGGGCTGCCGGACGGAGAGCACAACAGCTGGCGGCTGGGAGTGGATCGGCTGATGCTCGGCTGGATGCTGGAGGGTGAAGCTTTATGGCAAGAAGTGGCACCGTATGCCGAGGTGGAGGGCCAGGGCGGGGCGATCCTGTTCCGCTTGGCGGAATTCGTCCGCACCTTACAGTCCTGGTGGGTCGAACTCAACCGCCCGCGTCCGCCGGCTGAGTGGCGCGCTGCCCTGCTCAGCTTCAGCCAAGCGCTGGTTGCTGAAACGCCGAAGATCCTAGCAGCGCGTCAATCGCTGGGAGAACTCCTAGAAAACCTGCCCGATGTGGCCGCTTATCCCGATCCGGTGGGATTGGAGCTGATCCTTGACTGGCTGCGCTCCTTAGTAGAGGAGGAATATCAAAGCCACGGTTTTCTAAGCGGCGGGATCACTTGCTGCGCGACCCTCCCCATGCGCGCGGTGCCGTTTCGGGTAGTGGCGGTGGTGGGGATGAACGACGGCGCTTTTCCCAGGCGCGAGACCCCGCCGGCGTTCGATTTGATCTCAGCCCACCCGCGCCTTGGGGATAGGGACCTGCGCCAAGAGCAACGGCATCAGTTCCTGGAATTGATTCTTTCCACCCGCGAGTATCTCATCCTCAGCTGCCAAGGCTTGACTCCCGAGAAAAACGAGCCGCTGCCACCGGCTCAGGTAGTCAGCGAATTGATCGACACCTTAGATCATTATGGCATCGACCCCAAGCGATGGATTTACACCCATCCCTCGCAGCCTTTTCACCCGGCTTATTTCCGCCCTTCTGGGGCTTCTAGTTTGGCCGGGGATTTAAGCTTGCCGCCGCGCAGCCTAGACCGCCGGCGCTTTCCGGTGGCCCAAGCGCTTCTTGCGCCTAAGACGGAACTTGCGTTCTGGCCGGATGGTTTTGAGCTTTCCGGGGATGCGCCAGATAGCGTGTCTTTGTCCGATCTGCTTGCATTTTACGCCGATGCTCAAGATTGGTTTTGCCGCATACGCCTCGGGCTGGCGATGCACCGGCGCGAATCCCTACCCGCGGCGCGCGAGCCGTTTAGCATAGATGGGCTTCTTGCCTGGAAAAGCAGAAAAGCGCTGCTCGCCGCGCTGGAGGAGGGTTCACAGAAGCCGTGGTCACTGCTGAACCAGTGGCAGAAGGCAGGGGATTGGCCCCAGGGGGAGGCGGGCCGGCAGGGATTTGCGGTCGAGCTGGCTAAGGTGCGGTGGCTCAAGGCGGCGGCGGAGCGCTGCGGGGCCGGACCCAAAGTCGAAGACCTCTGGCACGAGGTATGGCTGGACGGCGTCCGGCTGAGTGGGACCATCACCGAGCGCCATAGCGCGGGCAGCTTGTTCGTGGAAGTCGGCAGGCTCAAGGGCAAATACCTATTTAAGGCCTGGATCAAGCACCTGTTCAAGCAAGCGGTTTTCCCTTCCCCAAGCTGGCTGGTGGCATTGGCGGAAAATTCCGACGCCGAGGCGGGTGCTTGCCCGGTAGCAGTGTGGCGACTCGATCCGGTGAGCGACTGGGAGGGCGCCTTAAGGCCGTGGTTGGCTCACTATTTGGCCCATTGGCGCAAGCCAAGTCCGTGGCTGGCTGATTGGGGATGGCGCTGGATCAAAGGGCAGCAGCTGCCCCGAGGCAAACCTCAAGAAGCCGACCAAATCGAAGCCAAATGGCTTAAGGGATGCCCCCTAGAGGGGTTGCCTTCGGCTTTTGCCTTGCTTTTCTCCGATCCCTTGCCTGCGGATTTTCCGCGGCAGGTTTTGCCCATCTACCGGGAGCTTCTGGCCGAGGTGCGTTTGCAAGAACTCAAGCAAAGCGGCAGCTAGTGGACAGGCTGGATCTTTACCACACGCGTTTCGATCCCGGCATCCATCTGATCGAAGCCAGCGCAGGGACGGGTAAGACTTATTCCATCGCGCAGTTGGTAGTCCGGTTCGTGGTGGAGCAGGGATTGTCGGTGGAGGAGATGGGGGTGGTGACCTTCACCAAAGCGGCTACCGCCGAACTGCGCCAACGCATCCGGCTGCGCCTGAGCGAGGCGCGCGATGCGGTGCGCGGCGCTTATCGCGGCGAAGATCGGGCTTTGTCGGCGTGGGTGGAAGGTCTCTCAGACCTTAACGCGGCGCGTAGCCGACTCGAGGCGGAACTGCTCAAGCTCGACCTGATGCCGATCCAGACGATCCACGGTTTTTGCCACCATCTGCTACGCCAGCAGGCCCTAGAAGCTGGAGAATTGTTGGGACAGACCCTGCTGGAGGAGGACGACGATTTCAACCAGGCGATCATCGACGATTTCTGGCGCCGGCAGATGGTCGAATTGCCCGCTCCAGTATGGCGCCAGATCCTAGGCGAGATCAAAACCCCAGATGCGCTGTATGCGCTTTTAAGAGACTGGCTCCCGCCGGTGCGCTTTGTCCCGAACCTGACGGGTGAGGGGCCTTGGAGCTTGCCGCAACTTGAGGTGAATATCGATCCTACCAGCTGGCAGGAGTTTGCAGGCTGGTTGGACGGCCTGTGTGAGCAGAAGCTTTTGAATCAAGCGGCCAGAGACTGGTGGGCGCGGCTCAAACAGGAGGAAAACCTTCCCGAGCGCTTGGTAGAAATCAAGCTCAAGCCCGATTTATTGGAGTTTTTGGAAACCCAGCTCAATGCGCGCAAGCTCAACCCCCGCCGGCTAGATCAGTTGCCGCAGTTCTCCCGCCAGTGGCCGGTGTTGGAAGTTTTGGCGAACTTAAGCCGCCAAAAACAACTACTTCAGATCGCCTGGCTCCAGGACGCCTGGCGCGCTTGGACTGCGGAATACGATCGGCGTCTTAGGGAGCGTGGCCTGGTGACCCACGATTTCGTACTGCGCCGGCTCGCCCAGGTGTTGGAGGAATCGCCCCAAAGTCCGGCGACCCAGGCTGTGAAGCGCCGCTTTCGCCTGGTCCTGATCGACGAGTTTCAGGACACCGACCGGCATCAGTGGCAGATTTTTTCCTCGCTGTTTGGGGATGGGGCGCACTGGTTGTTCTTGATCGGCGACCCCAAACAGTCCATCTATGCCTGGCGCGGTGCCGATCTGAACGTGTATTTCAAGGCCCGCGCGGCGGCGAGCAGCTTCTGGCAGCTTAGCACCAATTACCGCTCCCATCCGGAACTGGTGGCGGCAGTCAACCAGCTGTTCGACCCAATTTTTCCCACCGCAGAGGATCATCCCGGCCCATTCCTAGATCACAGGCTGAGCTACCATCCCGTCGAGGCTGGCTGCCAACCCCAGGAGCTGGCTTTGCTCGGACCGCAGGGATGCCAGGTGCCTCCCTTACACTTCTGTGCCTTCTGCGAGAACGGTGCACCTTACCGCTATCGCAGCCAGCCGCAGGCCATCGCCCAACTTGCCCGCCAGGTAGCGGTCGATATCGTCAGCCTGCTGAACGATTTTCGCCTGCTGGAAAATGGGAAGCTGCGCCGCGTGAATCCGGCAGACATCGCCGTCTTGGTGCGCGGCAACGATACCGCGCGCCTGATCCGCGACGTCTTGCGCGAGTTCGCGGTGCCGGCGGTGCTCATCGATCGCCGCTCGGTCTATCGTACCGATACCGCAGAAAAGCTCTATCGCCTGATCGAAGCGCTGTGGGAAAGCGGAGATTGGCCGCGGATCAAGCGGGTGCTGGCCGACGGCTGGTTCGGGCTGAATGCCCGGGATCTGGCCGCGTTGGAAGAGGACAGCGAGCAAGTGGCTGAGTGGCTCGGGGCTTTTGCCGAGGCAGGGGAACTCTGGTGGCGCGAAAGCCTGCTCGTGGCGGTGGAAGAGCTGTTTGGGCGTTTCGCAGTCTGGCGGCACATCGCCGCCAGTCGATATGGAAACCGCACCTTGGCTGATCTGCGCCATTTGCTGGAAATGCTGCAGGAGGCGGCCATTCGCGATCATTTAAGCCCCCAGGCGCTGCTGACTTGGTACCGCAGGCGTCTCGATCGCCCGCCGCGCAAAGACGAGCAACTTAGACTAGAAAGCGACGAAGATGCCGTGGAATTGGTGACCATGCATAGCGCCAAAGGCCTCGAATACCCCATCGTGCTGGGTTTCGATCTGTGGTTGCCGGAAAAGCAGGAGAGCACAAACCAAGCGCCGGTGACGATCCAAACTCCGGAGGGACTTAAAGTGGTGTTCGGGATTGAGGCTAAGCTTTATGAGCAGGCCAAAGCCGCCCGTCGCCTAGAAGAGCGGCGGGAGGCGCTGCGTATCGCTTATGTCGCTATCACCCGCGCCAAAGCGCATCTTAGGCTCTATCTGCTGGAAAAAGTGCCCGCCGACCAGGCGCCCTGGTCACCTTTGGCCCATCTCCTAGCCGGCTGCACCGGCCAGGAGGGTTTGTACCGGGGGGCTGAAGCCTTGGCCCGCGCGCGTCCTGAGAGAATCCGGTATGAATGCCGGAAGTGGGCAGTCGGCGAGGGAGTGCGGCTGGCATCGGTCAAGCCAGTGATGGAGATAGAAGAACCCAAAGCCTTGCCGCGTGAGCCCAAGGCTAACCGAGTGCTGACCAGTTACTCGGCCTTGGTGCGCGGCAGGCCGCGGGAAGCGACCGAAGGTTGGCTGGCGCGGCTGTTGGAAGAAGATGCAGGCGAGGAGGGGAAGCCACTCAAGGGGGCGGCGTTTGGAACTCTCTTGCACGGCCTGCTGGAGCGGCACCCTTTTAGCATGCTCCTGAAGGGAGAGATCGATCTTTCCCGGCTGCCGGAAGAAATCGACCGGGAGCAGCTTATCTCCCTCATCCAACGCGCTTTGACCACCCCGCTTCCGGAATTTGCCCTCAAAGACATTCCCTTAGGACGGCAACTGCGCGAGCTCGAGTTCCTCCTGCCAGTGAGACGTTTGAACGCCGAGTTGTTCAATCGCCTGCTGACCGGCGAGCCCTGGTTTCGACCGCTGGATTTTCCCCAAGTGCAGGGGTTTCTGCAAGGGTTCATCGACCTAGTGGTAGAGCACCAGGGGCGTTTTTACGTGATCGACTACAAATCCAACGAACTGGACGATTATCATCCGCCAACCTTGGTAGCGGCGATGCGCGATCACGATTACGGACTCCAGGCTTTGCTGTATGCTTTGGCGGTCCATCGCTACCTCAAACGGCGTTTGCCGGGATACCGCTATGCTACCCATTTTGGCGGGGTTCGCTATCTGTTTTTGCGCGGTATGGACGGGCAGACCCCGGGAAGCGGGGTGTTCGGTTTTTGGCCCACAGAGGCTTGGATCGATCAGCTGGAGCAGGTATTGGATGGCTGACGACTATCACCGAGATGCGCAGGCATTGGCGGATTTTTTTAGCCGCCGTCTGAACCTGTCCAGTCAAGCTTTGATTGGCGTGCTGAGCGACTTGCTTAAAGCCCAGGAAGACGGTCACGTCTGCCTACGGCTGACCCCAAAGCAGCGCGCTTTCTTGGCCAAGCTGAGGGGCCTTTATCTGCCACATGGGCAGGCACCGTTGGTGCTGGAAGACGATCGGCTTTACTTTCAACGCCTGTGGCGCTACGAAGAAATCCTCGCAGCTCGGGTGCGGCAACTCCTTGCGGCCGCAAAGCGACCCGTAGACGAGGTCAAGCTCGGTCGGTTGGCGCAGGCCTCAGGCCTCGATGAATCCCAACGCGAGGCGGTGCGGCGGGCGGCTGCGGTGGACTTCGGCATCCTCACCGGAGGACCCGGTACCGGCAAGACCACCACTGCCCTCCAGCTCGTCGCCTTGTTGCTATGGCAGCAGCCCCGCCTTTCTTGCCACGGGCATGCGGGGGGACGGGTGGCGCTGGCGGCTCCTACCGGCAAAGCGGCGCAGCGGCTCAAGGACAGCATCGGCCAGAGGGTCCGGTCGTTGCCGGTACCGGACTCGGTAAAAGCCGCCATTCCCACCGAAGCGACCACCCTGCATCGGCTGCTCGGGGCGCGCCCAGATAGCGTCCGGGTGAGCTACGATGCGGAAAACCCGCTCCCTTACGAAGCGGTTGTCGTCGATGAGGCCTCTATGGTGGATTTGGCGCTCATGAGCAAGCTGCTCCAGGCGCTGCCGCCTGGGGGGAGGCTGTACCTTTTGGGGGACCGCGACCAACTGGCCTCGGTGGAGGCCGGCAGCGTCTTAGCCGATCTGTGCGACGGCGCCCCCGCCCACACCTTTCGCCTGACTACGACCCACCGTTTCCATGCCCGGCTGGGCGCCTTGGCGCAGGCGGTCAGGGATGGGAGCGTGCGGGAAGTCGAAGAGCTGCTCGGCCCGGACTATCTTCCAGTCAGCGAAGATTCCCTATGGCAGGCTGTAGACGATGCGTTTGCGGGCTATTGGCAAGAAGTGACGGCTTGTTCGGATCCCGGTAAGATTCTGACGGCTTTGGCGCGGTTTCGCGTATTGTGCGCCCATCGCCGCGGACCTTTGGGCTCGGATTGGCTCAACCTGCAACTTTCGCTGCGCTTTAAGCGAAAGGGGCAGATTCCGTCCCGCGACGCTTCCGCTCGGGGAGGCGATTACTACCCCGGGCGACCGATTTTAATCACCGCAAACGCGCCGGAGTTGGGATTGTTCAACGGCGATATCGGCGTCTGTCTGGAAGGCAAGGTATGGTTTGAAAGCGGGCGGGGGTTTGCTCCGGCGCGCTTGCCGGCCCACGAGACGGCATTCGCCATGACCGTGCACAAATCGCAAGGTTCGGAGTTCGAACGGGTGCTTTTGGTGCTCCCAGCCAAATCCTCGGAAGTGCTGAGCCGGGAACTCATCTATACCGCCGTCACCCGCGCCCGGACTGAGGTACAATGTTGGGGACCCAAAGCCGTCTTGAGCGAGGCTCTTGGCCGACGCGTCCAGCGCCACGGAGGATTGCGTTTCAAGCTTGCCAAAAACCCATGAGAATCGTGTTGCTTTGCCTGTGTTTGATCGCCTGCAGCCGAACTGCTTGGC
>JBKBMR010000063.1:0-10664 GCA_046295755.1 Methylohalobius sp. | reverse complement strand
CCCTGCAGAGTCCACCTCGATCCGACCTTTCAGTTTCTGCCCGGCCCTGAAAGTCACGACCCTGCGCGCCGTCACCGGAATTTCCTCGCCAGTTTTAGGATTGCGGCCGGGGCGTTCGCGTTTGTCGCGCAGGTCGAAACTTCCAAATCCCGACAACTTGACCGCCCTGCCTTGCTCCAAGGCGTGCTTGATCTCCTCGAAAAACATGTCCACCAACTCCTTGGCGTCCTTGCGGTTTAAGCCGATGTCCGCATACAGCTTTTCCACGATGTCGGCTTTGGTCAGCGTCATCCTTCCCCCCTCAATTTGGCCTGGAATTTATCCACCAAGCTGTGCAGAACTTGCGCTATGAGCGCATCGACCTCAGCGTCAGTCAAAGTTCGCTCGGGATGCTGCAGAACGATCCCTAGCCCTAAGCTCTTTTCATCTTCGGCCAGCCCTTTCCCTTGCCAGACATCGAACAATATCACCTCTGTCAGGAGATCGGGCAGAGTCTGGCAGACAGCCTCCAATACATCCTGGGCGTTGACCTGTTTGCGCACTACTAAAGCCAGATCTCGGCGGACAGAAGGATATTTGGACAACGGTCTAAATTTTGGAATTCTTTTGTCCTCCAAAATAGCCAAGTTCAATTCAAATAGAAACACATTTTGATCGAGACCCAATTCGTCCCCCAGGCTTGGATGAAGCATTCCCAGCCAACCTTGGCGCTGTCCGCTGTACCGGTCGATAAGCACAGCCGCCTGCCCCGGATGAAGCGCCGGATGTTCGGCGGCAGCGAAGCGATAATCTCGTTCTCTGCCGGTAAGACGCAACAAAGCTTCCACATCGGCCTTGAGGTCGTAAAAGTCCACCGCCCGCCGCTCTCCAGCCCACTGCTCGGGAAAAACCAAGCCAGTGGCCAGTCCGGCCACCCTTGGTTCCTGAAAAATCCGGCCTGCCTCTCGCCAGAAGCTAAGACCGATCTCGAACAACCTGACCCTGGGTCGCTGCCGGTTGAGATTGTGGCGAGCTGCGTGCAACAGTCCGGTCCATAAGGTAGTGCGCATCACCGCCATCTCCTGCGAGATGGGGTTGAGCAGGGTTACCGGATCGAGATGCGGGGTCAATCTGGCTTGGAGGTTGGGATCCACGAAACTGTAGGTAATCGCCTCCTGATAATCTCGGTCGGCGAGCGCGTCTTGAATCCTGGCCAACGGCAATCGACCTTCCGGCGATGGCTGCATATGGTCTGGCAGGGCAGGGGTGCGAACGGGTAAGCGCTCATAACCGTACACCCGGGCCAACTCCTCAATCAGATCCGCTTCGATGGAGACATCAAAACGGAAGCTCGGAGGTGTCACCTGCCATTCACCAGCGGCTACAGGTTCTACCTGCATCCCCAAGCGGCCCAAGATGTCTTCGATCTCGCGAGCTTCTAGACTTGTACCGAGAATAGAAGCTACCCGCCTTTGGCGCAACCGGATCGGAAAGCGCACGGGCAGAAAGGCCTCTGAGGAGACTTCAGTAACCGGCCCTGGCATCCCCCCGGCGATTTCGACCAACAATCGGGTCGCACGTTGCAATGCCCTAGGCTGCATCGCCGGATCCACCCCACGCTCGAAGCGGTGCGAAGAATCAGTACAAAGGCCATAACGGCGCGCTCTTCCGGCGATGGCATCGGGAGCAAAGAAAGCGCATTCGAGGAAAATATCCAAAGTGGCGCTGCTGACTGCCGAATCCTGCCCCCCCATGATCCCAGCCAGGGCAAGGGGAGCCTCGGCGTCGGCGATCACCAGGCTATCGTCGGTCAACTCGATCTGCTGACCGTTTAGCAGGATCAGCTTCTCACCGGGGCGGGCCATGCGCACCTGGATTCCTCCCCCGATGCGCTTAGCATCGAAAGCGTGGAGAGGCTGGCCAAGTTCCAGCAGCACGTAATTGGTGACGTCTACCACCGGACCGAGGCTTCGGATACCGCTGCGACGCAACCGTTCCTTCATCCACAAAGGGGTAGCCGCTGCGCTGTTTATCCCCCGAATCAGCCTACCAAGATAGCGGGGACAAGCCCTGCGGGCTTCGGCGGCCACTTGGATCGGCAAGCTATCGTCGCACGTCGGCGCTACCGGCTCCACTGTCATAGGCTGCCAATCGATTCGATTAAGCAGCGCCACTTCCCGCGCGATCCCTTCCACGCTCAGGCAATCGGCACGGTTAGGCGTCAAATCTACCTCGATCACCGCATCATCCAGCTTGAGCCAAGAGCGGATATCCTCCCCAACCGGGGCGTCCTGCGGCAACTCCCATAAACCTTCGTCTGCCTCGGAAATTCCAAGCTCTCTAGCCGAGCACAGCATACCCAAGGACTCTACCCCATAAAGCCGGGTCGATTTGATTTGGCGTCCTCCAGGAAGCTCGGCGCCGACCAGCGCTAGGGGGGCTTTCAGACCTACGCGAACGTTCGGGGCACCGCAAACGATTTGGAGAGTTTCCGCATCGCCCGTCTTGACTTGGCACACCTTAAGCTTATTTGCTTCGGGATGGGGCAAAACCTCGATCACCTCGGCGATCACCACCCCAGAAAACGTCGGGGCAGCCGTGCTTACGCTGTCAACTTCCAAGCCCGCCATGGTCAATTGCTCGACCAAGCGCGCAGTGGTTATCGGCGGATTGACGTGCTCTCTAAGCCAAGCTTCGCTGAAGCGCATCGGGGAGCTTTAGTGGAATTGTTCCAGAAAGCGCAAGTCATTCTCGAAGAACAAACGCAGGTCATCGATGCCGTACCTCAGCATGGCCAGTCGCTCGACTCCAAGCCCGAAAGCGAAACCGGTAAAGCCTTCCGGATCGATCCCGACGGCTTCAAACACCTTGGGATGGATCATACCGCAGCCCATCACTTCTAACCAGCCGCTTTGGCTGCAAACCCGGCAGCCTGCGCCTAGGCACATGACGCAACCGATGTCCACCTCGGCCGAAGGCTCGGTGAACGGAAAATAAGAAGGCCGAAAGCGCACCTTCACGTCCTGCTCGAAAAAGGCACGCAGGAATTCATCCAATACGCCGCGTAGATCGGCAAAGCTGACCCCTCGATCGACCAAGAAGCCCTCCACTTGATGGAACATGGGGGTGTGGGTTAAATCCGAGTCACAGCGGTATACCCGCCCCGGGGCGATGATTTTGAAAGGCGGCCGACCTTGTTCCATCACCCGGATCTGGACCGGAGAAGTATGAGTCCGCAGCAAGGTGTCCTGGTCAATGTAAAAAGTATCGTGCATCGCCCGCGCGGGATGCTGGGCAGGGATATTGAGGGCTTCGAAATTGTGGTAATCGTCCTCGATTTCCGGGCCTTGGGCCGTCTGAAACCCGACGCTGGCAAAAATCCGCTCGATCCGACGCAGCGTCAGGGTAACCGGATGCAAGCCAGCCATGCCCTGACCTCGACCGGGTAAAGTCACATCCAGCGCCTCGGCCTTCAGCCTGGTCTCCAGTTCGGCCCTCTGGAGCGTCTCACGGCGGGCCTCTAAGAGCTGCTGAAATCTCTGGCGCGCCTCATTGATGACTTTACCGACCGCCGGCCGCTCCTCCGGCGGCAGCCGGCCGAGTTCGCTCATGCGCTGGGTGAACAGCCCTTTCTTGCCCAGGTAGCGCACCCGAATCTGATCTAAAGCGATCAAGTCCTGGGCTGCAGCCAATTCTCGCTCGGCTTGCAGGAGCAAGCTTTCTACCGGCTCGGACACCGAAACTCAACTCTGGGCGAGTCGCGCCAGTTCGGCGAAGGCTTCTTTGTCATGCACGGCTATATCGGCCAGCACTTTGCGGTCGATGTCGATCGATGCCTGCTTGAGGCCGCCGATGAAACGACTGTAAGACAGGCCGTGTTCACGCGCTGCGGCATTGATCCGGGCGATCCACAGGGCGCGAAACTCACGCTTGCGCTGTTTACGATCCCGATACGCATACTGGCTGGCCTTGATGACCGCCTGCTTAGCCACTCGGAACACTCGGCTACGCGCACCGTAATATCCCTTAGCAGCTTTCAGAATTTTTTTATGGCGACTGCGCGCCACAACTCCTCGTTTGACTCTCGGCATAAGATCCTCTTTAAACTAGGCGTATGGCAGAAACTGCTTGGCTTCCCGCACGTCGGAAGCGCTCAAGTAAGCAGCGTGGCGCAGGTGGCGTTTTCGCTTGGTAGATTTTTTGGTCAAAATATGGTTGCGGTAAGCAGACCGGTGCTTGAACCGCCCTGAAGCCGTCACGCTAAACCGCTTGGCTGCACCGCGATTGGTTTTTAGCTTTGGCATCGTTTGCTCCTTGAAAAAAAACTTTCACTTCTTTTTCGGGGCCAGTACCATGACCAGCTGCCGCCCCTCCATCTTAGGAGGCTGCTCGACTATTGCGTAGTCGCTTAAATCTTTCTCTACACGCTCGAGCAACTCCATCCCTAACTCCGCGTGAGCTACTTCCCGTCCTCGGAAACGCACCGTCACCTTGGCCTTGTCGCCGTCTTCCAGGAAACGAATGAGACTTCGCAGTTTGATTTGATAATCGCTTTCCCCGGTACCCGGACGCAGCTTGATTTCCTTGACCTGGATCTGCTTCTGTTTTTTCTTGGCCGCCTGAAGCTTCTTGCTCTGTTCAAAGCGGAATTTGCCATAATCCATCACCCGGCATACCGGAGGCTCCGCCTGGGGTGCAATCTCTACGAGGTCAAGACCTGCTTGCTCGGCAATCCGCTTAGCCTCCGACAAGGATACGATGCCGATTTGCTCACCGTTAGCACCGATCAGCCGGACCTTTGGCGCCTTGATCTCGTCGTTGCGCCGGACTTCTGTTTTCGCAGTGATACTGTTATCTCCTCAATATGGTTACAACTAGACTGCAGACCGTTTTGCCGCTACCTGCTCCCCAAACCACTCAAGCATAGCCTCTAAGGACATCACGCCTAAGTTTTTGCCTTGCTGGGTTCGTACCGCTACCTGGCGGCTGAGCATTTCCTTATCTCCGACGATTAACAGGTAAGGCACACGCTGCATAGAGTGCTCGCGGATTTTATAGCTGATTTTCTCGTTTCTCAAGTCTGCCTCCACCCGAAACCCTCGCGTCAGCATGGCGTCCTGGACTTCCTTGGCGTAATCGCGCTGATGGTCAGTGATGTTGAGTACCACGGCTTGGACCGGCGCTAACCACAACGGAAGCAACCCCGCATAGTGTTCAAGCAAAATGCCGATGAAGCGTTCGAGCGATCCCAAAATCGCCCGATGCAACATGACCGGTGTCTGACGCGAGCCGTCTTCAGCTACGTACACGGCCCCCAGGCGCTGGGGCATGGAGAAATCCACTTGGATCGTCCCCAATTGCCAGACTCGGCCTATGCAGTCTTTTAAGGCGAACTCGATCTTAGGTCCGTAAAAAGCCCCCTCTCCCGGCTGGAGTTCAAAAGCCAGGCCTTTGCGTCTGAGGGCTTCTTCCAGCGCTTTCTCCGCCTTGTCCCAGATCGCGTCGCTTCCGACCCGGTTTTCCGGGCGGGTAGAGAGTTTGACTTGGACGGCGTCGAAACCAAAATCGCGGTAGACCTCAAACAGAAGATCAATAAACGCCGAAACCTCGTCCTGAATCTGGGATTCGGTGCAAAAGATATGGGCGTCGTCCTGGACAAAACCGCGCACCCTAAGCAGTCCATGCAAGGTACCAGAAGGCTCGTTGCGGTGGCAAGAACCAAATTCCGCCAGCCTAAGCGGAAGATCGCGGTAGCTTTTTAAGCCCTGGTTGTAAATCTGAACGTGGCAAGGGCAGTTCATCGGCTTGATTGCGTAATCGCGGTTTTCCGCCCGGGTGGTGAAGATCAAATCACCGAACTTGTCCCAGTGCCCGGACTTCTCCCACAGGCTGCGCTCTACGATCTGGGGCGTCCTGACTTCCTGGTAACCGTGCTCTTGCAGCTTGCTGCGGATGTACTGCTCTATGATCTGATAAATGCGCCATCCCTTAGGGTGCCAAAACACCATACCTGGGGCCTCTTCCTGGAGATGGAACAAGTCCAGCTGCTTGCCTAGGCGGCGATGATCGCGCTTTTCGGCTTCTTCCAAGCGCTTAAGATACGCCTCAAGCTGCTCCTGATCGGCCCAGGCGGTGCCGTAGATGCGCTGCAGCATCTCGTTGCGCGCATCCCCGCGCCAGTAGGCACCGGCTACCTTAGTGAGCTTGAAGGCTTTGAGCTTGCCGGTATCGGGAACGTGCGGGCCGCGGCACAAATCAGTAAAACCGCCCTGGGTATAAAGGGAGATCTCCTCGCCCTCTGGAATTTCCTCGATGATTTTGGCCTTGTACTCTTCCCCCTGGCGGCGGAAAAATTCGATCGCCTCTTGCCTAGAGACGACTTTACGCTCAACCGGCAAAGCAGCCTTAGCTAGTTCCCTCATCTTCTGCTCGATCTTTTCCAGGTCTTCGGGAGTAAACGGGCGATCAAAAGCAAAATCGTAATAGAAGCCGTCCTCGATCACAGGCCCTATGGTCACCTGAGCTTTGGGATAAAGCTCCTTGACCGCTTGCGCTAGAAGGTGCGCGGTGGAATGGCGGATGACTTCCAAGCCCGCATCGTCCTGCGGAGTAATGATCTCCACCGCAGCGTCGCGCTCGATGAGGAAACTCAAATCCACGAGCTTACCATCCACCCTGCCGGCTACCGCCGCTTTGGCAAGGTTCGGACCTATGGTTTCGGCGACCTCTCGAACCGTCACCGGGCGATCGAAAGTTAGCTGCTTGCCATCTGGAAGCGTAATCGTAAGCATAACGACAACAAAAACAAAAAGCACCGCTCAAGCGATGCTTTAACTGGTAGGCGCGATTGGATTCGAACCAACGACCCCCACCATGTCAAGGTGGTGCTCTGACCAACTGAGCTACGCGCCTTTCAAAGCTTTTAAATTATAGAGCAAAAAAGCTTGCTGTAAAGCCTCTGTATGGGTCCAGTACCTTTGGCACTTAGGTTGATGTCCTAGCTCGTGGCACGCCGGGTTTCTCGAAGTTAATGAGAATGGTTTGCATTACATTTTATGTTCGTGCACAATGATGGTCGAATGGGTCTGGCGGCTATTTTGGGCCGAAAAAAGTCGCCGCATCGACAAAACTTACCTTTTTAGCCGGAGGGAGAGAAATTATGCAATCCAAATCCTTGGGGAAATTCAGACTGAGGCCCATAAGCGCCTCCTTGCTGATGATGCTGGCCATGCCGCCCTACGTCCTGGCCGCGGAAGAACCGCCAAAGCAGAAAACGGACGGCGGGATCGAACTTCCCGTCATCGAAGTCATCGGCGGCGTGGATAAGCTTCAGACCCTGTCTGGCTCCGGCCAGATCCTGGAGCAGGAAACGCTTTACAAAAGCCACGTATTTACCCCCCACGAAGCCTTGCGCAAGGTGCCAGGCCTGCATATCCGCGATGAGGAAGGTTTCGGGTTACGGCCGAACATCGGCATACGAGGGATGAACCCGACCCGCTCCACCAAGACCCTGCTCCTGGAGGACGGACTGCCGCTTTCGTACGCGCCTTATGGCGACAACGCCAGCTATTACCACCCGCCCATCGAACGCTTCGACAGCGTCGAGCTGATAAAAGGCGCTGAGCAAATCAAGTTCGGACCCCAGACCATAAGCGGCACCATCAATTACATCACCCCCACCCCTCCGCTCGAGCCGGGTGGATTTATCCTCTTCACCGGCGGCAATCGCGATTACCTCAACGGCCATCTCCGCGGCGGCGGCACCTTTGGGAAATTCGGCGGGCTGGTGGATTACATCCGCAAGCAAGGCGATGGCGCCCGCGACAACACCAACACCGTATTCGATGACGTCAACCTCAAGGCGCTTATCGAATTGACCCCAAACAGCTCCCTCATCTGGCGGGGCAACTATTTCCGGGAAGATTCGGAGGTGACTTATACGGGCATCACGGACGCCGAAAGGCGCAATTTCGGCCTGCGTTATAACCCCTTCAAGAACGACCACTTCACCATCGATCGCTGGGGAACCTCGGTGACGCACCAATACCGCTTCAACGACGACGTGGAGCTGACGACCAGCTTTTACTGGGCTCACTTCAGCCGCGACTGGTGGCGCCAGTCGAGCACTACCACGGACCCCCAGTGCGAGGCCAGCAGCCCCGGGTTTAGAAACAAGCGGTTGCAAGGCGTCGCCGTCGATGTGGACGCCTGCAAGTCGGCGCAAGGGCGTCTGCGCGATTATTACACTTGGGGCATAGAACCGCGGCTGCGCGTGGCGCATAACCTATTTGGCGTGCCCAGCGTGCTGGACGTGGGCTTTCGCGCCCATTACGAGGAACAATTCCGGAGGCAGAAAAACGTGACTTCACCTACCGCCCGTCAAGGTGTTCTCGCGGAAGATAACGAGCGCTTCGCCGAGGCCTACGCGGGATTCGTGCAAAACCGCTTCATCCTCGGGGACTGGACGTTCACGCCAGGCGTGCGCGTGGAGTCCATGGTGTTTGAGCGGAAAAACAGGCTACCGGGCGGCGTCCAGGGGCAAACCGACTTGATTGAGCCGATTCCGTCGTTCGCGATGACCTACAGTCCGCTGGAAGAGACCACCTTGTTCTTTGGATTTCATCGCGGTTTTGCCCCCCCGCGCGTGGAAGACAGCATCTCCGGCAAAGGCACCAGCATCGATATCGAAGCGGAAAGGAGCTGGAACTACGAACTAGGCGTGCGCAGCCGGCCCTGGAAGGGCGTGCGGACGGATCTCACCCTGTTCCGTAACGATTTCGAGAACCTGATAGCCGTGGGCAGCATCGCCGGTGGTTCCACGCCCATCGCGCAAGGCAAGGCGATCTTTCAAGGCATAGAGCTGTTTGCCCGCGCAGATGCCGCCGAGGTTTTCAACTGGACGCATAACCCTTATGTCCAAATCGCCTACACCTGGCTGGCCGAAGCGGATATGGTAAAGCCGTTCCGGTGTTTGCCGGTGGATGGCGTGAATCCCTGCGCCGCCACGGGCGGAGTCGTGCCGGGATCCAAAGCGGGCAATCGCTCCCCTTACGCTCCGGAGCATCTCATCACCGCCACGGTGGGCTATTCGCATCCGATGGGGTTCGACGTTCATCTGGAAACGGTGTTCGTGGCCGATCAGTTCAGTGATTTTGCCAACCTGAAGAAAGGCGCCGATCACCCCGACGGGCCGACCAGCCCTGCTGCGCTCTCGGGTCAATTCGGCAAAATCGACGATTACACCATCGTCAATCTGGCCGGAACTTACCGCGTCACCAAAGGCCTTGACCTGTTTGTGGCGGTAAAAAATTTATTTGACAACGACTACATCGTGGACCGCACCCGGGGGATACTTCCCGGCGCGCCGCGGCTCGTGCAGGCGGGGTTGAGATACGAATTCTGAAAGCGGCTGGATCGTACTCAAGTCCGAGGTCCTGGAGGCGGCGACCCCGGCGCAATACCGGGATCCCGATGGCCGCCGGTTCGGAATCTCAAGCTCCCCGCCAAGGACCGCGTCAAGCCCATGTATGAGTCCAATACCTTGGCACTTAGGTTGATGCTCGAGGGGGGATTTAAGACCGATCCTAAAGCAAGAGACCTTGGTTATCCCAAAAGCGTAGAATCTTGAGTCGCGGTTGGGCCTCTTTGGGGAGTCATCTCCCAAAGAGGTCCCAAGGCGGCTATCCGGTAAAACCCCAGGATGCGGTAAGCGATGTGCTGCATTTGACGCCCCCCTGCAGCAAAGAAGTGCCAAAGGTTAACTTATGCATAATATTTCCCAGCCGATTACAACACCCCCCGGCGCTTCAGATCATCCAACCGCTGCCTCGCCTCGCGAAGATGCCTATCCCAATGGAGCACATATCCTGTCTGCCATAGGGTCAGAGCAGACAGCAGATCGCCGTCTCCGGCATCGTAGAGGTCCAACCCCCGCCTAAGCTCAAAATAAAGATCGGTAAAATCATCCGCTAAGCTTCCGGTAAAGTCCTCCGGGTTGTAGCCTAAATCTCCAGGCAATGCATACGCATCCCACTTTCCCAAGAACGCCTTGAGCCGACAAAACATGGAAAAGCGCCACTCCAGATCCGGCAGCACAAAAAAGCAGTGCTCCACTTCCAGATCCAGTCGATTCATGCTCGCCTCGATTTGCGGCAACAGATGACACATCTCCTTAAGCCACGCCACTGGCTGATAGGTTTCCAGGTAATCTATCATCAGACAAAATGCCCGAACTGCCGAGATCAGCTTGGTATAATTGTCTTCCACGTTCTGGCATCCGTTCCTCTTCATTGGACTTAGCTAAAAGCTTAGACCATAAACTGCGACCCTAAGGCTTTTGATGTCATCTCCAATTCCAGTCTTGACGATCTCGGGCCATGATCCCACCGGAGGTGCAGGCATCCAAGCAGACATCGAGGCTATTTTAAGTCACGGCTGTCACCCCTTAAGCTTGATTACCTGCCTGACTGCTCAAGACACGCAAAACGTCAAGGAAATCTTCCCTCAATCGGCCAGCGCCTTGGAGGAGCAACTCCAGGTGCTTTTCGACGATATTCCTGTGCGGGCAGTCAAGATCGGGCTTTTAGGTTCGGTGGAGATCGCCAAAGTTGTAGCTTCCGCCCTACACAGATACCAGCCTCAGGTCGTCGTGCTCGACCCAGTGCTGAGTTCTGGTGGCGGCAAAC
>JBKBMR010000062.1:0-10717 GCA_046295755.1 Methylohalobius sp. | reverse complement strand
TGGCCCGAAAGCTGTTGCAATCTTAAAAGCAAAAATCCTATGGACTATAAAAATACCCTGAACCTACCCAAAACTGACTTTCCTATGCGCGCGAATTTGGCGAGCCGCGAGCCGGAGCGGCTCGCCAAGTGGCAGGCGATGAACCTGTATCAGAGAGTGCGCGAGCGCTGCCAAGGCCGGCCGAAATTCATCCTCCACGATGGCCCCCCTTATGCCAACGGCCCGATTCACTTAGGTCATGCGGTCAACAAAATCCTTAAGGATTTCATCATCAAGTCTAAGACCCTAAGCGGCTTTGATGCCCCTTACGTGCCGGGTTGGGACTGCCACGGATTGCCGATCGAACTGCAGGTGGAAAAAAAAGTCGGCAAGGCCGGAGTGAAGGTTTCTGCCGCCGAGTTTCGGCGGGCGTGCCGGGAATACGCCAGTTCCCAGATAGAATTACAGCGCGGGGACTTCGTTCGTCTCGGCGGGCTGGGAGACTGGGACCGGCCCTATTTGACTATGGCGCCCAGCTTCGAGGCCGCTATCCTGCGAGCGTTCGGCAAGATTTACGCCCGCGGGCATACCGACCGCGGCTTAAGGCCGGTTTATTGGTGCACCGACTGCGGTTCTGCCCTGGCAGAGGCCGAGGTGGAGTACGAAACCAAACGTTCGCCTGCCATCGACGTGCGCTTTACCGCAGTGGACGAATCGGCCTTTCTGGAGCGCTGTCACCATGTGCCCGGGCACGACGGGGAAGGGCCGGTGACGGTCGTCATTTGGACGACCACCCCTTGGACTCTCCCCGCCAATCAAGCCGTCGCTCTCCATCCAGCGCTGGAATATGCTCTGGTCCAGTGCCGCACCGAAAAAGGCCCAGAGCGGCTGCTCGTCGCCGAGGGCCTGCTCAAGGACGTCATGGACCGTTATGGAATCGACGCTTACCGGGTGGTGGCCTACTGCCGCGGGCGAGATCTGGAGGGGGTGAAGCTGAACCATCCCTTCTATGCCCGCAAAGTGCCTATCGTCTTGAGCGAGCACGTGACCCTAGAGGCTGGCACCGGCGCGGTCCACATCGCTCCCGGTCATGGCCAAGAGGACTATATAGTGGGAAAACGCTACGGTTTGCCGGTGGACAATCCCGTAGGCGACGACGGCCGCTTTTTGCCAGGCACCGAATGGTTTGCGGGTGAGCACGTGTTTACCGCCAACGAGCGCGTGATCGAGAGGCTCAAAGCCCATTACGCTCTCCTCCACGAGGAGGTGATCGAACACAGTTACCCTCACTGCTGGCGGCATAAGACCCCGATCATTTTCCGCGCTACCCCTCAATGGTTCATCGCCATGGACAAACTGGGGTTGCGCCAGCGCGCTTTGGAGGAAATCAGGCGGGTTCAATGGATTCCGGCCTGGGGCCAGAGCCGGATCGAGGCAATGGTGGAAAACCGGCCCGACTGGTGTATTTCACGCCAGCGCAACTGGGGAGTGCCGATCGCAGTGTTCGTCCACCGCGAGACTGGCCAGCCGCATCCGCGCACTGCCGAATTGATCGAACAGGTGGCTCGCCTGATCGAAATCCGGGGAATCGACGCTTGGTTCGAGTTGGATGCTCAGGAATTGCTAGGTGAGGAGGCTGAGCAATATGAGAAAAGCAGCGACATTCTGGACGTCTGGTTTGACTCCGGGGTTACCCATGCGTGCGTCCTTAAAGCGCGCGCTGAACTTAGGTTTCCAGCAGACCTGTACCTGGAAGGTTCCGATCAACACCGCGGCTGGTTCCAATCCTCCTTGCTGACTTCGGTAGCCATGACAGAACAGGCCCCCTACCGCGCGGTGCTGACCCACGGGTTCACCGTGGACGAGAAGGGGCACAAGATGTCCAAATCTCGCGGCAACGTGATCTCCCCTCAGGAAGTGGTAAGCACGCTTGGCGCCGATGTGCTGAGATTGTGGGTAGCCGCCACCGATTACCGTGGGGAAATGGCGGTTTCCGAGGAAATCTTGACCAGGATCGCCGAAGCTTATCGGCGCCTGCGCAATACTGCGCGTTACCTGCTTGCCAATCTGACTGGTTTTGATCCTGCCCGCCATCTGGTCGCCTGCGCAGATATGGTGGCGCTCGACCGCTGGGCGCTGGATCGCGCCTTTTTGCTGCAGCAGGAAGTGATCAAGGCGTACGAGAGCTACCAGTTCCACCAGGTCTATCAAAAGGTCCATAACTTCTGTGCGGTAGACATGGGGAGTTTTTACTTGGACATCATCAAGGACCGCCAGTATACCTGTCGGACCGACAGCCTTGCTCGGCGTTCGACCCAGACTGCGATGTACCACATCGCCGCAGCCTTGGTGCGTTGGCTGGCGCCGGTCTTGAGTTTCACCGCCGAAGAAATTTGGGAATTCTTGCCCGGAGAGCGCGAGGAGTCGGTGTTTCTCACTACCTGGTATGAGGGGCTTGAGGCCCTGCCGGAAGACTTCCCTATGAACCGGACCTTCTGGGAGAAGGTGATCGCGGTGCGCGAGGAGGTCTCCAAAGAACTGGAGAAGCTACGCGAGCGCGGCGGGATCGGGTCTTCCTTGGAAGCTGAGGTAAGCCTCTACTGCGAAGACGAGCTGTATGCTTTACTGCAGAAGCTGGAAGACGAGTTGCGCTTCGTCCTGATTACCTCTAAGGCTGAGGTACTGCCCCTGGCGCAGGCGCCGGCCGGAGCCGAGCCTGCTGGATCAATCGATGGCCTGAAAATTCTGGCCGAGCCTTCGCCTCATCCCAAGTGCGCGCGCTGCTGGCATCGCCGTAGCGATGTGGGCAGCCACCCTGCCCATCCTGAAATCTGCGGGCGCTGCGTGGAAAACGTCGAAGGCGAAGGAGAAGTGCGGCGGTATGCGTAAGGGCTTAAGGGGGAGTCGGTGATCGGCGGGCATAAGATTCGATGGCTGAGTTTGGCCGCGATCGTGGTGGTCCTAGATCAGCTTACCAAGGGGTGGGTAGTAGCTAAGCTGCGCCTGCATGAGAGCGTCGAGGTCCTGCCATTTTTCCGCCTGACCCACGTGCGCAACCCGGGGGCAGCGTTCAGCTTTTTGGCCGAGGCCGGTGGCTGGCAGCGGTGGCTTTTTCTGGGGTTGGCGGTGGCGGCAGGTTGCGCTATTTTGGTTTGGTTGTGGCGCCTGGACGATGAAAAAGCACTGGAGGGAACCGGGCTTTCTTTGATTTTAGGCGGGGCGATCGGGAATTTCATCGACCGGGCGCGATTTGGCTACGTGATCGACTTTTTGGACGTCTATTACCAACACTGGCACTGGCCGGCTTTCAACCTGGCCGATGCAGCGATCACTTTGGGGGTGGCGCTGCTGTTGTGGCTCAGTTGGCGACGGGCTTAAAAACCCTCAAAGGGGGTATACCATGGTGGTTGACGCAAGGAAACGACAAAAACAACTCCAGCGCAAGTTACAAAAGCGCAAGCAAAAAATAGCAGAGAGGGGCAAGGGGCAGACTCGGGGATTGCGGGTTGAAAAATACCTTGAGTATCCGGTACTCGATTGCCTGCTGAGCCAAAGCATCTATAAAGTTGGCATAGGCAGCGTGCTCCTGACGCGCGAGACCCCCTATGCGGAGGTGGCGGTCAGCGCTTTCGTAGTGGACGTCTATTGCTTGGGAGTCAAAGAAGCGTTCTTTACCGTCATGCGTAAGGCGGATTACACGGGCAAGTTTAAGCCGATGCTTGCCAAAACTCATGAGGATCAAGGTCTTAGTCCGGTCGATCCGAGCTGTGCGCGCAAACTCTTGCACGGGGCAGTAGCCTATGCCAAATCGCTCGGTTTTGACCCAGCCGAGGATTACTGGCGGGCGGAAAAGCTGTTCGGCGCAGCTGACCCTTCTTGCTGTGAGATCGATTACGTCTACGGTCGTGAAGGTAGACCCTGTTACATCCAAGGACCCCACGACGACATGAAGACCGTTCGCTACGTCCTAAATAAGCTCACCGAGCGACTGGGAGAAGGTAATTTCGATTACGTGGTCGAGATCGACGGCGAACAGCAAGCCAGTCGGCCGGAATTGTTAGAGGCGCCGCTAGATAAGACTTAAGAGCCGGTATAGTCGCTGCCAATCGAAACTTTGCCCCGGGTCAGTTTTGCGCCCCGGGGCGATGTCGCAGTGGCCGACGATGCGCTCTAAGGACAGCTCTGGATAGGTGGTGAGCAAGAGATTTACAACTTCAGCCAGTGCGGCATACTGGGCATCGGTAAAAGGAAGGGTCTCGGTACCTTCCAATTCGATGCCGATGGAAAAGTCGTTGCATCTTTCCCTTCCTTGAAAGCAAGAGATTCCCGCGTGCCAGGCACGGCGGTGGAAAGGAACGTACTGGGTGAGTACCCCCTGGCGGTCGATGAGAAGGTGAGCCGACACCTTAAGTCCGGCGACCTCAGCGAAAAAGGGGTGCGCTTTGGGGTCTAGCTGGTTGGTGAATAGCTGGTCGATGTATCTCCCGCCAAACTCGCCAGGAGGCAGACTAATACTATGGATCACTAACAGAGATATTTCTCCGGTCGGGCGCAGATCCTGATTGGGGCTTGGGACTTTTCTCACCGGTTCCAGCCAGCCGCCCCGAATGGTCAGTTTTTTTCGCATTGCGTCAGAAACTTACGTCGGTTTGTCGTTTTGGGATTTAGGTCACGGCTTCTCCATGGTAGTGCGGTTAAGCTTAAGTCCAAAGCTGACAATGACAAAGTATGCCTTGGTGTTTAACCGGTCATTTCCTGGAGAGTGCGTCATGATTCCTGAAAAGAAAATCATCGACTTCAGTGCTGCCACCAGGTCTCAGAATACCAAGCTCAATCCTCTAGTCGCCGAATGCCGTTCCCTATTCCAAAAGGAATTTAAGTCCATTTTGACGCGCTTTTTCGAAAAAGTGGACGATGAGCTGTTTACCCTGTCCGACAAAGCCACGAGCCACACCCTGCAGGAATTGTACTTCGAAGCGATGCGGTATCTGCGCCGCGAGCGAGACAACATCGAACGAAGCTATCTCCAGGCGGTGCTCAGAGGATACGACGACTTCTGGAGCTCCCCCAAACCGGCCGCTGTCAAGGCAGATTCCAAGCGTCTGAACGAGGATGATTTTTCCCTGGTGGATAACGAGGCCCTGGAAGAGGACTTGGCAGTTTCAACCTTGATCAGCAAGGGCAACAATCTGCACTACAAGGATCTATATGCTTTGGGCAAGCGATTTGCCAAACTGCTCGGAGAGGGGGAGATAAATGATGAGGAAAATCCCTTAGGCCCTCATCGGCTAGGACGCATGTTTGCCGAGGTGCTGCGACCTTTGACCCTGGAATTGAAGGTCAGGTTGATTCTGTTCAAGCTCTACGAGCGTCACCTCATCAGTGAGCTGGGGGAGGTCTACGACAGCCTCAATGAAATCCTGGCCAAGGGTGGCATCCTTCCGGAAATTCCCAGGAAGCCCAGAAACAAAGCCAAGGCTTGTGGTCGCGCGGCTGGAGAGGATGGCGAAGGGCAGAATGTGATCCCGGATCAAGCGGCTTATGTTCAGGCGCTTCAGGCCATGCACTCGCTGCTTGCTGCCTGGCGGGTTCAGGTAGGCTTGCCTTCGCTTGCGGCTAGCTCCCGCGAGCCGGGAGTTATGGTCAGCGATACCCAAGAGGTGCTTGCGGCGCTTTCTGCCTTTCAAGATCCAGAATTTTCAGCCAAATTGACCGAGGCCTTGCAAAGCGGAGAGGAGGCAAATCTCAAACTGATGCTAGTGGGCCGCCTGTGCGAACAAAGCGGAGGCAAACGGGCGCTCACGCAAATGGACGAAGACATCATCGACATGATCGGGATGATCTTCGACTTCATCCTCGAGGATCGGGGACTTCCAACTCCTCTCAAGGCCTTGATAGGGCGCCTGCAGATCCCCATCATCAAGGTAGCGATTCTGGACAAGTCGTTCTTTTCCAAAAAATCCCATCCGGCCCGCTTGCTTTTGAACCAATTGGCCCATGCAAGCATCGGCCTGTCCGGAGACGAGGCGTTGGAACAAAATCCGGTATTCCATAAAATCAGCGCCACGGTAGAGCGGATTCTGCATGAGTTTGACCAGAACGTCGAGCTGTTCGAAGACTTGCTTCAGGAATTTACCCAGTTCCTAGAGCAAGAAGGACAACGCAGCCAGCGCTTGGAGGAACGCACCCGCCAGGCCACTCAGAGCAAAGAGCATCTGCTTTTGGCGAAGAAGCAAGTGGCCGAAGAACTCGCCGCACGCCTGCGTGGACGACAGCTTACTCCTCGCCTCAAACACTTTTTTACTACCACCTGGAAAGACGTATTGCTTTTGGCCTGTCTCCGCCAAGACAAAGCTCCCGACGCTTGGCAAGCGAAGCTAGCGTTGACCGATACCTTACTGCGAACCCTGACTCCTCCAAAGGATAATAGCGAGCTAAGGCGCATAGAGCAGCGGATTCCGGGACTCATGCGGGCATTGCGTCAGGAGCTGGAAGCGATCTCCCTGGATCCGAAACAGATCGCTCTGGTTTTCAAAGAGCTGGAATCCGTCCAGCAGGCGCTGCTGCGCTTCCATCAGCGAGATCCTCGCATTGAGCGGGAGCTTGAAGCGATTTCCGCCAATTTACCAGAAGTGGATGAAGTTTCAGTTTCCGACTTGGTCGAGATTCGGGAAGAGGATATCGAGGAAATCGTCCTGGCAACGCCAGTAAAGCCTGAAGAGGAAGACGAATTTCTAGTTCAGGCCAGGCGTCTTGAAGTCGGTGAGTGGGTCGAGCTGACGGATTCCCAAGGCAAAACCACGCGAGTCAAGCTGTCTTGGATCAGTAAGGTGACCGGGATCAGGATATTCGTGAACCGCCGCGGGATGAAGGTGGCCGAGTACACGCTCCAGGGACTGGCGGCGGAATTTCGCCGCGGCCGCGCCAAGGTCATCGAGGGCAAAATCCCGCTGATGGACCGTGCCCTGACGGCGATGATGAATGCGCTCAAGCATCCGGCAAAGCTAGCCGGGGATGGCGATTTCCAGGATTCACCGGCATTACAGTAAAAATGGCGCCAACAGTACCGCCGCCAGACTCATCGCTTTGCTCATGATGTTGATGGCAGGACCTGCAGTGTCCTTGTAAGGGTCGCCGACGGTGTCGCCGGTGACTGCTGCGTGGTGGGCCAGTGAGCCTTTACCGCCAAAGTGGCCGGCTTCAATATATTTTTTGGCATTGTCCCAAGCGCCGCCGCCGGTTCCCATGGACAGCGCCAGGATCAGCCCAGTGGTGACCGACCCGATCAGCATGCCTCCGACCAGGAGCGCCATGCTTCCAGGCGGAAACCACGGCGCCGCGCAGGCGGCTGCCACGGGTGCCAAAATAGGCAGGATGCCTGGAGCGAGCATCCCCAAGATCGCAGCGCGGGTGAGCATGGCAACTGCCTGCGCATAATCCGGCTTGGCTCTCCCTGCCAGTATAGCAGGATTGCTCCGAAACTGACGCCGAACTTCGTCCACGATTCGAGCAGCCGCTTTCCCTACCGCATCCAGGGCCATACCGCTGAATACGAAAGGCAGCAGGGCGCCGTAAAAGAGTCCCGCCACGACGTAGGGATCATCCAGAGAGAAACTCAAGTTTGCAGCGCGCACTCCAAATTCCAGCTTATAGGCCACAAAAAGGGTCAATGCTGCAAGCCCAGCGGCCCCGATGGTGAAGGCCTTGGTCAAGGCCTTGGTGGTGTTGCCGGCGGCATCGAGGGCATCAGTGCCCATCCGGACCGTTTCCGGTAGGTTTGCCATTTCGACCAAGCCGGCGGCATTGTCAACCACCGGCCCATAGGCGTCGATAGCGGTGACGACGGGAGTCAGGGTCAGCAAAGCGGTGGTAGCGACCGCGATCCCGTATATTCCGGCCAGTTGGTAGGCGGAGATAACTCCTGCAGCTACCAGAAGGGTAGGGAAAGCCGTGGATTTCATGCCTACCGCAAGTCCAGTGATGAGATTGGTGGCGTGCCCCTGACAAGAAGCAGCGGCGATGCGTTGCACCGGCTTGAAGCGGGTACCCGTGAAATAGGCGGTATTGACGACCAGTCCCAATCCCACTCCCAAGCCTATCAAGGCGGCAAAAAACAACGCATCTTTCAACTCTGGGTAATTCTGCAGTAACTGTTCTCCGATCCAATAGTGGCTAAATGCCGTAAACAAAATGCTGATGGTTGCTGCTCGCAGCAGGGCGAACCCCACACTAGCGTTTTTTGGCAACCAGAGAAATTGTCCTCCGAGCAACTGGGCGAGCAGGGCCGCCCCACCCAGACCCAGGGGATAGTACTGAAAAACAGCTTCTGAACTCAGTCTGGAGGCTACTAGAACGGTTGCCGCAAGGCTTACGGCATAACTCTCGAACACGTCTGCCGCCATCCCGGCACAGTCTCCTACGTTGTCGCCGACGTTATCGGCGATAACTGCGGGATTTTTCGGATCGTCCTCAGAAATCCCTTGTTCCACCTTGCCGGCAAGGTCTGCTCCGACGTCCGCTGCTTTGGTGAAAATCCCACCGCCCAGGCGACCGAAGATGCTGACCAGGGAGGCACCGAATCCCAGCCCCGCCAACGGGGTCAGATTTTCCGGTTCCGGGCCGGTGCGCAAGTACAGATAAAAACCGGTCACTGCTGCAAGCGCTAAGCTACCGAGCAAAAACCCGGTAACTGACCCGCTCCGATAGGCAATCTTGAGCGCTCGTGGCAAACAGGTTTGGGCAGCTGCGGCGGTGCGTACATTAGCCTGCACAGCAATGGTCATGCCCAGGATACCCGCGGTCGCCGAACACGCTCCCCCCAAAGCAAATCCCAAGGCGGTCGTAGGGCCGAATTTGGGGGTTGACCACAACAGCGAGAACACCGCTATACCGACCGCGGTGATGGTGCCATATTGAACCCTAAGGAAAGCCGAGGCGCCTTCACAAATAGCCAGATAGGGAGGCTGCAGGAGTTTACCCCCGCGCGGTTGGCACAAGACCCAAAGGGCGCATCCAAGCGCATAGACGACACCTAATCCAGCCGCTAAAAGGCACAGTTGAACTGGCCACATGCTTCATCTCCGAGTTGATTTTTGTTTGAACTCTGCGGGTAGGGGGGCGTCTTAGGAGCAATTCTATTTACATAGCTTAGAGCCCTTGAAATAATGCATCCCGCATCGCAAGCCATAACCCTACCACAGTTTGCCAGACCTATGAGCATCTATGCTTCTAATGACGATCTCCGGTTGCTCTTGAAAACCTTGCCTGGCCCACTGCAGGAAAAGCTGGCCGAGCTTCCCCAAGAAGGTTTGTTAGAAATCGTCATGGATCTGGGCCGTCTGCCTCAGGCGCGCTACGCCGACTGGTCCACTACCCTGGGGGAAACCCCGGTGACTCGTGCTGACCTTGGCCATGTGGTGAGTCTGGTCGGAGAGTTCGGGGCTGACAATCGCGCTGGAATCGAAGGTACCTTGCATCGGATTTCGGCGATCCGCAACCGTAAAGGGGAAATCGTCGGTTTGACCTTGCGGGTTGGCCGAACGGTGACCGGGACCATCGACCTGATCCGGGACCTGATCGAATCCGGACGCAGCCTCTTGCTCTTGGGACGGCCCGGGGTAGGCAAGACGACCAAGCTGCGGGAAGTAGCGCGGGTTCTGGCAGATGATCTCGGCAAACGGGTGATCGTGATCGATACCTCCAATGAAATCGGTGGCGACGGAGACATTCCCCATCCGGCTATCGGGAGCGCTCGCCGAATGCAGGTAGCCCATCCCGATAAACAGCACGCGGTGATGATCGAGGCGGTGGAGAATCATATGCCGGAGGTGATCGTCATCGACGAGATCGGCACCGAAGCTGAAGCTTTGGCTGCCCGCACCATCGCTGAGCGCGGCGTGCAGTTGATCGGCACCGCCCACGGCAATACGCTGGCGAATCTGGTTCAGAACCCAACGCTTGCAGATTTGGTCGGGGGAGTGCATACGGTCACTTTGGGAGATGAGGAGGCGCGCTTCCGGGGCACCCAGAAAACCGTCAGCGAACGCAAAGCTCCACCCACCTTCGAACAGGTAGTGGAATTAGTGAGCCATGACGAACTGATCGTCCATCTCGATACCGCTGTAGCAGTGGACGCCATCCTAAGGGGCGAAGACCCGGGGGGAGTGCGGCGTACTCCTTTGGGTGAAACATTGGTCGAAGTGGACCGAGATTTGCCTGAGACGACCAATCAGCCTTTGCTCCCTGAAGCACTGAAAAGAGAGGTCCGCATTTATCCTTATGCCATCAACCGCGATTTGGTAGAACGCGTGATCCGCAGTTTTCGCTTCGATGCCCGTACCGTGGCCAACCCCGAACGCGCCGATATGGTGCTTGCGCTGCGCTCGCGCTCAGACGACGCGCGCCTGCGCCGGATCCTCGATGCGTACGGCCTACCGCTCCACTGCGTCAAAAAAAATACTACGGCCCAGATCCGGAGATTGCTCAATCACGTTTTCAGCCAGCCTGAAGAGGTCGCATCTGGCGATGTAGACGCGGCGGTGAGCGAGGCTGAGGCGGCGGTGCGCAAGGTATTGGAAGAATCAGTGGTGGTGGAATTGGCGCCCCAGCCGCGCGAGATCCGTAAGCTCCAACACCACGTCGTCAACCGTTACCACCTGGTAGCCGAAAGCGTCGGCTGCGATCCTTTTCGGCGTCTGGTCATTTATCCCGATTGGGAAACTGGATCCCCCCATAGATA
>JBKBMR010000061.1:0-10939 GCA_046295755.1 Methylohalobius sp. | reverse complement strand
ATGGGCATCGTTTCTGACCACCTTTTCGATGCGTTCGATCTTGCGTCCGGGACCGAAGACAATCTTGTACTCGTCGGTGTCAAAATCCATCGCCCCGCGCCGCTCTCGCTCTTGGCGTAGCGCCTTGAAGACCGCATACAGATTCTCTAAATGCGGCACCAGTGCTTGATACTGCTGGCGCAGGGAAGGATCTTGATCCACCAAAATCGCCGCCACTTGGGTATAGGTCAGGCGCGCGGCCGAGCGCATGACTCCTTCGTAAAATCTCGAGCGGATCACCCTGCCGGCACGATCGATCTGCATCTCGCACACCAGTACCAATCGGTCGACGTGGGGATTGAGGGAACACAGGCCGCAGGACAAAACCTCCGGCAACATCGGGATCACCTGCTTGGGGAAATAAACCGAATTGCCTCGCCTCATGGCTTCCTGATCCAAGGCACAATCCGGTTGAACATAGTAAGAAACATCGGCGATCGCTACCAAAAGGCGCCAGCCTTTGGCCGTCTGCTGGCAGTAGACGGCGTCGTCGAAGTCGCGGGCATCTTCACCGTCGATAGTCACCAGCGGCAGATGGCGCAGATCGACCCGCCCTTGTTTGGCTTCTTCCGGGACCTCTTTCCCGAATTGCTCGGCCTCTTTCAGCACGTCCGGCGGCCATTGAGCAGGGATGCCAAAGGCGCGGATCGCCACCTCGATCTCCATTCCTGGAGCCAGGTGCTCGCCCAACACTTCGACGATGCGTCCAATGGGTTGAATGCGCAAGGTGGGCTGCTGGATGATCTCGGCGACCACGATTTGACCAGGTCTTGCGCCATTTAGGTATTCTTCCGGAATCAAGACGTCGTGGGTGATCCGCTTGTTGTCTGGGACGACATAGGCAATGCCTCGCTCCCGGAACAGGCGCCCCACCACCCGCTCGTGACTTCGTTCCAAAATCTCGACGATACTCCCCTCGCGCCGACCGCGGCGGTCGACTCCTGTGACGCAGGCCACTACCCGGTCACCGTGAAATACTTGGCGCATCTCGCGCGGAGACAAAAACAAATCCTCCCCCCCGGCATCCGGTCTTAAGAAGCCAAAACCATCAGGGTGACCGATCACCCGGCCTGGGATCAGATCTTGACGGTTGATCAGACAATAGCGGTCACGGCGGTTGCGCAACAGCTGGCCATCGCGTTCCATCGCAGTCAGACGGCGTTTCAACGCTTCTAAATCGACTGTCTCCTCAAGTCCCAAGCAGCCAGCGATCTCTTCAAAGGAGAGTGGGACGGCCTTATTTTTTAGCAGCGCAAGGATTGCTTCGCGGCTAGGGATAGGACGAGCGTACTTTTTCGCCTCACGTCCGGCGTAAGGGTCCGGGATATGAAATCGGCGAACAGCATTCGACTCCCCTCCCTTGCGTTTCTCACCCTTTGGTCGGGAGCGGCCTTTCTTTGTTTTGTCGGAGCCAACGTTTGGATTCCTTGCCATAAACTGGGTTCTTGCCGGCCTCTTCAGCCAAATTTGACATAGTAGCACGCAGGAGCTATATTTTCTTCTTCTTTGCCGAGGTGGCGGAACTGGTAGACGCGCTAGATTCAGGTTCTAGTGGGGGAAACTCCGTGGAGGTTCAAGTCCTCTCCTCGGCACCACAGTCAATCGAAGGGATGTTCCAGGACAATCGTCTGATGCCGGTCTGGGCCGGTGGACAAGATCGTCACTGGCACTCCCAGCAGTTCCTCGATCCGCCAGATGTACGCCCGCGCATTGGCGGGTAAGTCTTCCAGCCGGGTGATCCCCACTGTGTTCTCCCGCCAGCCCGGTAAAAATTCCAGCACGGGCTCGCAGCGGGCATAATCCTCTGCGCTCAAGGGCGCCTGTTCCAAGACCTGACCGTCGAAGCGATAGGCAACGCCAATGGCTATTTCCTCTAGCCCGTCGAGTACATCCAGTTTGGTCAAACAAATCCCCGACAAGCTGTTGAGGCGCGCAGACTTGCGCATCGCCACCGCATCGAACCAACCGCAGCGGCGCGGCCGGCCGGTAGTGGCACCGAACTCGTTGCCCCTTTGGGACAAATGTCGGCCGACCTGATCGTGGAGTTCGGTAGGGAACGGGCCATTGCCCACTCGGGTAGAATAGGCTTTGGTGATCCCCAGCACGTAATCGAAACTCAGTGGCCCAAGACCGCTGCCGCAGGCCGCCACACCGGCAATGGTGTTGGAAGAGGTCACAAATGGATAAGTGCCGTGATCGATGTCGAGCAGCGCCCCCTGCGCGCCCTCGAACAGAAGGTTTTTCCCCTGATGTTGCAACTCGCTAAGACGCGTACCCACGTCGATGATCATGGGTCCAAGTAACTCCCCCCAGCGCAAAAGCTCATCCAATGCCGTCTGGTAATCTATAGCGGGGCACCGATAATAGCCAGTCAAAACAAAGTTGTGATAATCGAGCAGCGCGCGCAATTTGTCTGCCAGCCTTTCAGGATAAAGCCAGTCATCGGCGCGGATGCTGCGGCGGGCCACCTTGTCTTCATAAGCAGGGCCGATGCCGCGTTTGGTGGTGCCAATGGCGTTATCTCTCAATCGTCCTTCACGCGCCTGGTCCAAAGCGACGTGTACCGGCAGGAGTAACGGACAGGCCGCGCTGATTTTGAGGCGTTGACGGATGTCGATGCCGGCTTTCTCCAAAGATTCGATTTCCTCCAGGAGCGCCGGAGGAGAGAGGACCACCCCATTGCCGATCAGGCATTCTATCTCGGGATGCAAGGCACCAGAGGGAATCAGGTGCAAAACGGTCTTATGGCCGTTTACGACCAAAGTATGACCTGCGTTGTGGCCGCCCTGGAAACGCACCACGGCATCTGCCCGATCGGTCAGCCAGTCGACGATCTTGCCTTTGCCTTCATCTCCCCACTGGGTACCGATGACGATGACACTCTTACCCATCTTTTTCCGTTTCAATCAGTTAAAGAGACAATTTCGAACCAGCTGCCGTGACGTTCGAGCTTGAAGCCGCATCCCATTTGCTGGGCATCCTCCTTACCGGTTAAGGCCTGCACTACCTGCCAGCCCTGAAGTCGCAACTTACGGATTGTCTCCAACAGATCGGGATCTTCCCCTGCCGGTGCCAAAAGTCGCTTCAACGGAGGCTCCTCGGCGGGAATTCCAAGCCGCAGCAACTGCCTCAGATCAGCGCTGAATCCCACCGCTGGCCTGGCTCGACCAAACACCTCACCGATGGCGTCATAACGTCCCCCCCGGGCGATTTCGCGCCCATAGCCCGGCACCAGCGCCGCAAACACCAGACCGGTGTGGTAGTGATAACCTCGCAGCTCTGCCAGATCAAAGTGAATCGGCAACCCCGGATATAGGCGCCTGATCCGCATGGCCACCTGTTCTAAGCTATCCAACGCGGATATAACCGGTGTTTCGGCATCGGCGAATTGCTGCCGCGCCCGGGCCAATACCTCGACCTCCCCTTTGAGGTCCAGGAGGGCGAAAAAATGCGCCTTGGCCTTTTCCGAGCAAGAACATTGCTTAAGAAATTGGCCTAGATCCGGCCGCGACTTACGCTGCAGAATGGCAAACAACGCCGCCTCAGCGGCTGCATCTAAACCTGCGTGACGGGCCAGTTCCCGATAAATACCTACATGCCCCAAGTCCAAATGCACATCGAGCACGCCTGCCTGGGCCAAAAGCTCCAACATCAGCCGGATCACTTCCAGATCTGCCTCGGGTCCAGCATGGCCATAGAGTTCCGCCCCGATCTGAATGGGGCTGCGGGATTTGTCCAAAGGGTCCGCATACGCCGTAAGTACCGTTCCGACGTAACATAGCCGAGTCGGAACCTCACGCTTGAGATTATGCGCATCGATTCGCGCCACCTGGGGCGTCAGGTCGGCGCGCACTCCGAGCAGACGACCGCTGATCGGATCGGTCAGCTTGAAGGTCTGAAGTTCCAGGTCGTGGCCAGTCCCAGTCAACAGGGAATCCAGAAACTCGATCAACGGCGGAAACACCAATTCGTAGCCGAAGGCAAAACAGGTATCGAGCAGGCGGCGCCGCAAGCTCTCAAGCCGCATAGCCTCGTCCGGAAGCAATTCCTCGATGCCGTCCGGCAGAAGCCAGCGGTCAGTCGGCAAGCCTTTCATTTCCATCAGCGCTGGGGATTTGCGCGCTTAAAGTAACGGAAAAAGTCCGAAGTCGGCTCTAGAATAAGCAGGTTACCTTGTTCGGCGAAGGTCTTCTCGTACGCGTTCAGGCTCCGGTAGAAGGCAAAAAACTCTTCGTTTTTGCCATAGGCCTGAGCGTAAATGTCCGCCGCCATGGCGTCTCCCTCCCCGCGCAGCTTCTCAGCATCGCGCCTGGCTTCAGCCACGATCACCTCACGCTGGCGGTCGGCATCGGCTCGGATTCTCTCCGCCGCCTCCATCCCCTGGGAGCGAAATTCCCGCGCTACCCGTGCCCGCTCGGAACGCATCCGCTCATAGACGGAAGTAGATACTTGGGGGGGCAGATCGATCCGTTTGATCCTGATGTCGAGAATCTCTATCCCTAGCCTGGTGCCGGTCGGCCTGGTCGTTTTGAGAAGCAGCTGCCGAATCACTTCGCGGTCGGTGGAGATCAGCTGGCGGATAGTGCGTTTGCCGAATTCGCTGCGCAGCTCATCCTTGATGATCTGATCCAAACGAACATTGGCCTGGCGCGGGTCCCCCGCGACCGTGATGTAAAACGTCTTGACGTCGGCAACCCGCCATTTGACGAACGAATCGACGATCACGTTCTTCTTCTCCGAGGTCAAAAACCGCTCTGGTTTGGATTCCAGCGTCAAAATGCGGGCGTCGAACTTTTTGACCGTGTTCCAGACCGGAATCGGAATCTTGAAAAACAAACCCGGCGTGTAGTCGTCTCGGACGATCTCACCGAAGCGGAACTTGATCGCTTTTTCAGTTTCATGAACGGTAAAAACCGAAGCATAGCCAACGATCAATAATAGAGCCAACGCTCCCAAGCCGATTCTAGCGAATGTAGTCATCTTCCCCTCCCTTCGCGACCGCGCACCGGTTGTCGCAATACCGGCTGCGTTGGTTGCCGCTGCAATAGCTGCTGGGCCGCCGCAGTCCCTTCCGCCGCCCCCGCTTGCGACGGCTCAGACGCCAAGGGACCCAAGCCTTGGATCCGATCCAGCGGCAGATAGAATAGGTTGTTACCCCCTTGCACGTCTACCAGGATCGTTCCTGTTTTGCTCAAGACCGACTCGATCGTATCCAGATACAAGCGCGCCCTGGTAACCTCCGGAGCTTGTTCGTATTCGGCCAGGATCTGCTCGAAGCGACTCGTATCCCCTTGGGCTTTGGCGACCATCCTCTGTTTGTAGCCTTGGGCTTCTTCCAACACCCGCGCCGCCTGCCCGCGCGCCTTAGGAATGACCTCGTTGGCGTAAGCCTGGGCTTCGTTGATAAAGCGCTGCTGGTCCTCGCGCGCCTTGATGGCGTCTTCGAATGCATCCTGGACTTCATCGGGAGGCTGCGCATCGACCAGATTGACGGTTTGAATCTCTATCCCCGACTGATAGGCACTCATGATCTCCTGGGCCAAGGTTTTCACTTGCGCGGCGATTTCGCTTCTCCCTTCGGTCAGGACGAAATCCATAGTGCTGCGCCCGACCACTTCGCGCAGGGCGCTTTCGGCCACCTCGCGCAAAGTTTTCTCAGGCTCGTAGATGTTGAACAAAAAATCTTTGGCGTTGCCGATTGTATATTGCACCGCCAGATGGACATTGACGATGTTCTCGTCTCCGGTCAACATCAGCGCTTCTTGGGGAACGGAACCGATCCCGCTACGATAACCCAATTCCAAAAAGCGTTGTTGCTCGACATCGACGATATCTACCCTTTCTACCGGGAAAGGGATGTGCCAATGCAGGCCAGGCAGCGTGGTTTCGGTATAGCGACCGAAACGAGTCACTACACCGCGGTTTCCCTCGTCGACGATATAAAAACCGGTGAGCAACCAAAGCACGAGGACGCCTGCGACGATCAGCCAAACGATAGCGGAAGGAGGAGGACCGGCATCGCCACCTCCGAAGAGCCTGCCGAACCATCTTTGAATCGAGCGGATGATTTCTTCCAGATCCGGGGGAGTACCCGGCTGCTCTTGTCCGCTCCAAGGATCTTTCTTGCCTCCACCCGGTTCATTCCAAGCCATGCCCTATGCTCCTAAAATTATTGTTTAACCGTAACCGTAAATTTCGGCAGCCGCATCGTTCAGATTGGGTTATCTTAACTCAATAGGGTTTTGCTTACGGTAACGATAGCCGGAGATGCTCTCCAGCACATTCCGATACCTCGCCGGCAATTCCACCTCCATATCCCAACCCCCGTCGCTGCTTGCCTCGTCTTTTAAGACCCGTCCGACGGCAAATAGGCGAGCGCGCAGCTTGGCTTCGCGCGGCAACAGATGGACTCGGGCGCGCAAGATTTCGGCAGTCAGCGATTCCGCCAGTGCTTCAAGCAGAAGATCGAATCCCTCCCCGCGCTGCGCCGACAGCCAGACCCGCCATGGCCGGCCATCTTCGTCGCGATCCAGCCGCGGCGTCCGTCCAAGGCGGTCGATTTTGTTATACACTTCGATCACTCGTCGGCGTTCGACCCCTAATTCGTCTAGGACGGCATAAACCGCCTCGATATTGGCCTGGCGCTGGCTAGCGCTGGCATCGATCACGTGCAGCACTACCTCCGCTTCGCAGGTTTCCTGCAGGGTGGATCGAAACGCAGCGACCAGTTCATGGGGTAGGTGCCGAATGAATCCGACAGTATCCGCCAGGATGATCCTACCCCAGTCGAGCTGCACCCGACGCAAGGTGGAATCAAGCGTTGCGAACAACTGCTCAGCAGCATACACTTGCGCTTTGGTCAAAGCATTAAACAGGGTCGATTTGCCGGCGTTGGTATAACCCACCAGGGCCACGGTGGGAAGCTCGGCCTTTTTACGCGCGCTGCGGCTCTGTTGCCGCTGTCTCTCCACCTTGCGGAGACGCTGCTCGATCTGGCGGATGCGCCGGGCGATCAACCGACGGTCGGTTTCCAGCTGGGTTTCCCCAGGGCCTCTGAGGCCGATCCCCCCTTTTTGCCGTTCCAGATGGGTCCATCCCCGCACCAGGCGGGTAGCCATGTGGCGTAGTTGGGCCAACTCCACCTGCAACTTGCCTTCATAGGATCTGGCCCGCTGCGCAAAAATGTCCAAGATCAACCCCGTGCGGTCTACCACCCGCACGCCCAGAGCCTGTTCCAAGTTTTTCTCCTGACTAGGAGATAAGGCGTGGTTAAACAACACCAACTCGGCCTGATGGTCGGCGACTGCCTGCCGTACCTCTGCTACTTTACCCTTGCCGATGAACCACCGAGGATCGGGTTCACGCCGGCTGCTCTGTACGACGGCCAGTGGCTGCACTCCTGCAGATTCAGCCAAGGCTGCAAGTTCCGCCAAATCATCGGCATCAAAAGTGGTGGCAATATGGACCAATACCGCGCGCTCCCCCGCACTGGGACGCTCAAACAATTGCATCAGCTTAGAAAATTATCCAATGCAACCACACCGAAAAGATCATTCGGTTTTGTCGCCTTCCTCGGACCCGTGAGGAATCCGCACCGGACGCGCCGGCACAATGGTGGAGATGGCGTGCTTGTATACCATCTGATTGACTGAATTCTTAAGCATGATGACGTACTGATCGAATGAATCGATCTTCCCCTGCAACTTGATTCCATTGACCAGATAGATGGATACTGGAACGTGCTCCTTGCGCAAGGCATTCAGGAAGGGATCTTGTAAGTTTTGACCCTTAGACATCCTATTTCTCCTTATTTTTACTCGCCGCTGCCCTTAAGGCAGCCTTGGAAGGTGTTGTTCATTTGTTATTCAAATTAAAACAAATTCTATCAAAATTAGCTATTCGCCATTATCATAGACAATCTATCTGAATCCAAGTTTAAACTTGTTTTTTTGGATTTTCATGATGTCGGCAATGCCACCGGAGTACGGCAGTTTCTTGATTTTAAGGTATAGAACTCATGCAAATCTTACTTGCCAATCCTAGAGGTTTTTGCGCTGGCGTCGATCGGGCCATCGAGATCGTCGAGCGCGCCATCGATACCTTCGGCGCCCCAGTTTATGTCCGTCACGAAGTAGTGCACAACCGTTATGTAGTGGAAAACTTGCGCCAGCGCGGTGCGGTTTTCATCGAGGACTTGAACGAGGTTCCAGAAGGTGCGACCCTCATCTTCAGCGCCCACGGGGTATCTAAGAAAATCCAGGAGGAAGCCTTAAGGCGCAACCTCAGAGTATTCGACGCTACCTGTCCCCTGGTGACCAAAGTTCATATTGAGGTCCACAAGCTCGCCAAGGAAGGACGGGAGATCGTCTTTATCGGCCATGCCGGCCATCCCGAAGTCGAGGGAACCATGGGCCAATATCAAACCGATAAGCCCACTGGCGGCATCTATCTGGTAGAAACCCCACAGGACGTGGAAAAGCTGAAAGTCAACGATCCAGATCATCTGGCCTATGTTACCCAGACCACCTTGTCCATGGACGACACGCAAACCATCGTGGAAGCCTTGAAGCGGCGCTTTCCAAACATCGTCGGCCCGAAAAAGGAAGACATCTGCTATGCCACCCAAAACCGCCAGGATGCAGTCAAAAAACTCGTCGGCCAGTGCGACGTGCTGTTGGTGGTAGGCTCCCCTAATAGTTCCAACTCCAACCGGCTGCGGGAAATCGCCGAGAAAATGGGCAAACCAGCCTATCTTCTCGATGACGCTGCCCATTTGCAGCGCAGCTGGATCGAAGGCGCCCAAACCGTAGGAATTACTGCCGGTGCCTCCGCACCCGAAATCCTAGTCCAGCAAGTAGTGGAAAAGCTGCGCGATTGGGGTGGGGAAATCATTAGAGAGACCCCGGGAGTGGAAGAGAAAATCACCTTCTCGATTCCGCGGGACCTGCAGCGGGCGGCAGCCGGTTAGCCTGGCACTCAGTTCTGTTGCGAGAAGGAGATCACATCCTCGTACTTCAACGCTACCCTCTTTTATGCGCCATTGAAGCGATGGCCTTAAGACCAGGCATCGTCCCAGTTTTGCCCCTGCCATCTGCGCAGCCAGCGCATCCAGTAGGCCCTGGGCATGTCCTGGCCGGTCACCAGGTAGTAGAGCGTGTATTCGTTATGCACCGTCGCCTCCAACAGGCGATGAGCCGATTCGGTACCACATAGTAAGATTCGATCGTTTTGGCGCAGGCGGTAATTCCCCTTGGGCAGGTAGATCGTGCCATCGTCAGATCGCACTAGCAAAGGAACAGTGTGGAGTTGCACGCGACGGTCGCGCGGATCGCGCAGAAGGTCTCCCAGCGTGATTGCCGCACCGGCCTCCAACGCCGACCATAGAGCTGGGGTGTGGGCTTTGAGGACCTTGATGGTAAACAGATGCGGCGGATGGGTACCCACAGCATGTCGCAAGCATTTGATCAGATCAGTGATCACCTCGGGCTGGGAAGCCTGGGCATCCAGCAGATAGATGAAAAATCTCCGCAGCAAAGGGGCGGTGAGCATGAACAAGATCCGCCGCGCGGTAATCAGAGAAGGTTGCATGATGATGTCGGCATCGGCGGCGCTGAAGGCCAATTCGTTCTGATGCCGGTTCTGGCGCACGATCGTGAACACTTTAGGATTCAAAGCGCGGGCGTTGATGAGGATGCTCAGATTGCGGCCGTCGTCGTCGGTGGCTGCCACCACTCCCACCGCCTGCTCGATCCCCGCCGCTTTCAAAGTCTTGGCGGTAGCACTGCCGCGGATGAAGATATCGACTTGCTCTTCCGTCTCGCTTTCGGAGATGACCGCCACCGACAAGCCAAATTCGGTCAACACCTTATAGACTTCTCGCCCCATCCGCCCAAACCCGCAGATGATCCAATGTCCCTTTGGCAAAGGGCTGATTTCCTTCTCCAGAGTGACCCCCCGGGCGCGGGCCAACCATTGGCTGAACAAATACAAATAAGGGTTGCAAATCGCCGCACCCAGCTCTTTGGCGAAAGTCTTGAACGGATCCACAAAGTGGGTGCGTCTACCCAAAGTGAGCAGGGTTTCTTCGTGGACTTGCGAACCCGACTTGACGATGATCCTGACCTTGGGGTTGAGCAGCCGGGCCACTGCGGCGATCTTGAGGTTGGCTTCTTCATCGCCAGTCAGGGCTACCACTCCCCGGCAGTGGGGGGATTGTAGCCTGGCTTCCAAAAGGTGTTGGGGAAGGGTAGCATCGCAGCACAGACCCGGCATCGGCACGCTGTAGTCGCGCAGCCTAAGAGTCTTGATCCGGACTTCGTCTTGCTCCAGAATCACCGCCGCAATCCCGGCGTCGCTCAAACCTCGCGCCAGGATGCTGCCCGTGTCGCCAAACCCACAGAGGATAAAAAAATCCCCAGGAAGACGCCGAACCGCCGAGACGAATCTGTCTTCCGCCAAGGCGCGTTGAAAGTGGACGTTTTGCAACAGCCGGATAACCGAACCAATCGCATACAGCCAAGCGATCACGGTGATAAACAGGCAGCCAGATGCCCACAGCCGCTGAGCATCGCTGAATTCCCGCGGCACCTCTCCGAAACCGGTAGTGGTGGCGGTGTACATGACGAAATAAAAGGCGTGGAAGATGCTCATGTGCCCGCCACCCTTGGCGGGCATCAGCGTCATGCCCAAAATGGCAACGGCATACACCGAAATCAACACCAACATCGGGGTGCGCATTTCCCGCAAAATGAGGAAAGTGATCTGATGGGTGCGGGGTAAGTTTAACTTGGGAGCCATCAGCGCCGCGCCATCAAAGTCTCAGACACCACTATCACCACCGAAACGACGTTCGCCACCAGCGCGCCCCCGCTCAAGGAAACGATGGTGGCGGTCACACTCG
>JBKBMR010000060.1:0-10995 GCA_046295755.1 Methylohalobius sp. | reverse complement strand
CTAATTTCGGCGTAAGCCGCAGGAGAAAGCTTAGGCTTGGCTTCCTCGAGCAAGGTCGCAAATCTTTCCGGCGACAGCCGCCACAAGGCTTCAAAGAGGAGGTCTTCCGCCTTGGTTTGAGGACAGCTCAGCGCTTTTCGATACCAGGCAAATGCCTGCAGCTCTTTTCCCAGCTGCGCATAGGCCTTAGCGAGGGCAGATAGGGCTTCAGGTCGCAGGCAACTGAAGGCTGTTGGGAATTGTCGGGCCAGCTTGAGGAGCTGAGCGGAATCGCCGCGGCGCAAAGCAGCGTTGAGCCTAATTGGCAAGCGAGAAGCCTTGGACTTGGGAGGCACAAGAAGGCGCAAGAGCTCTGCAGGCGGTTGCCAGCCTGGGTACTGCTTTTGATATTCGGCGATAGCTTGCTTTAACAGGCGGTATTTTTGGGCGTGAAACAGCTGCCACAGGATGCGCTCGTCGGGTCCATCCTGGGCCAGGAGGCTAAACGACCAGCAAAGGCATGCCAAACACAGCCAAGCTCTCATGGTTTTCCGTTTGCGGCTAGATGGCTGAGCAGGACTAAGGTGGCCGAATAATAATCCTGGTCCGGAGGCGGTGGCCGAAACCAGAAGCTTTGGCCGGCTTTGTGGCGCGTCAGAGCGGCGATGGCTTGCGTTCCAGCAGGGGCAGGATAAGCGGCCACACATCCGATCTCAAGGTCGATCCAGGGCGGGATAAAGCCGCCGAACGCCTGCCAATAGCTGGCGTATGGTTTGAGCAAGTCGGAGTTTTGGTAACCGCTCCAGATCAAATACAGGGGAATGCGCACGGCATCGTAACCGAACCTAGGGGGGCGCTCGCGCCACGGCTTGAGGGCTTCCCCGGTTTCTAACCAATCTGGCGGGAGCTTGAAGGCGCCAAAGCGCGCTTGATGCAAAAGCTCGATGCCGCTTGCGATTAACTTCGACCAAAGCGGATCTGGGTCTTCCTCGGCAAAGCGCCTAAACGCCGGAAACACCCAGTAAGATAGATTAAGGGTCAAAGCCTCTGGGCGTTCGAAGCCGAAAGCTCCGGGCAGCAACACGACCTTACCTTGCCAGGTGCGGATCGCGGTGCGTTTGAGGTCAACCAGAATTTCTCTTGCCGCCTGGGCCAGCGCCTCATCTTGCCAGGTCTTGGCCGCCTCGATCAGCGCCCAGGCGATGAGGAGATCGCCGTCGCTGGCCGTGTTTGGGTCTTCCTCAGCCAGCGGGGTACCCGGGCGGCGACGCCACATGAATAAGCGATCTTGGCGCACTTGCAGGTTGACGCGCGTCCATTGCCATAGCCGGTCGAACGCGATGCGGTCCTTGGCAGCGACCGCTAACAACATGCCGTAGCCCTGACCTTCCGAGTGGGAGATGTTGCCGTTTCCAGTGTCGATCACCCGCCCGTCTTGGATAAAGCGTGCCTGGTAATCCGACCACAAACTTTTGAAGCGAACGCCTGGACCGCAGCCGGCCACAAGGATTACCAGCAACAAGCTAAGGGGCAACTTCCTCGGCATCGGGATGATGGCGCTTCTTGTAGCGTTTAAGCAAGCGGTGAATCAGCCAGGCTAACAAGAAACAAGCGACTAAAACGGCGGCCAACCACTGCCACGGATAGCGGGCAAAGTGGAAAATAAGGCGCCAGGAGGGAGGAGCGGTGCCGCGGTAAAATTGCTCGCCTGCTGCCTGCCAGCTTACGGTTTGAGCGCCCTTGCGCCAGAGGACCAAATCCCCCTCAAGCTGCGACCAAAGTTCTGGCCGAGTCAGGCTTAAGACCGCAGGATAGATTTCGGTTTCAGCCAGAAAGGCGGTCACCAGCTTCTTCGGGAAAGCCGGGTGCTGGAAAGACACGACTGCGGCAAAATCACCTAAGCCGCCGGTCTGTCTCATCGTCACCCGGCGTGGCAGGAGCGGGTCTGGATCAGGAGGGCGGATCGAGAACAAAGCCTGCCACCAAGGCCGTGGGGCAGACACCTGCCAGCCTGCAGGATAGGAGAAAGTCTTGAAAGGATCATCTAGCTGGATCGGGGCGCTTTGAAACAGTTTAGGAAGCGTTTTTACCTTACCGCCGACCACGATCAAGTCCAAAGGCTCGGTGGATTCAGTAAAACTCAGCTTGACTTGGGGTAGTGGCAGACCGCTAAGGCGCGCAAGCTGGGCAAGCACCTGCCAGGCGCTTAAAATCGTATCCGGGCTGCGGTCGAGCAGATATAGCCCGACTCCTGAGCCGTCGCCAGAATCCGAATAGGGAAATCCGGTTTTGGCTAAAAGCGCCAGGTCCGGCAACTGAGCAGCGTGGGAAAAAGCCGGTAGAGTCAAGCGAGAGTCGTCGTACAAAGTGACTTTGAGCGATTCGGTCTGAAACAGCAAGCACTCCCCGGAAATGGCTGGCACTAAAAGCGGATGAAAGCTGACCAGGTTGCGCCCAGGGCGGAAAGCGCGTAGCGGTACGCTCAGGCGGTAATCGCGGTAGTGGGCGCCGCCTGATTCGGGAAGCTGAATGGCGCGCTCGAATATGCCGTTGATGCGCATCTCGAGTAAAGAATCCTGGTGCAGGCCAGCACTGTAGGCAAGATGCAGCAGGAAAACCACCTCGGCGTCTTCAGGAGCAAAGGCGTCGGGAGGAAGGTAAAGCGCAATCTCAAACGGCGAAGGGGCAGCGCCTTGGGAGGTGGCAGTGGCAAAGCCAAGCTGCGCCAAAAGTATAGGTCCGGTGTGGCAAAAGCGCAGCTTGCGCCTGATAGGGCAGAAACGGCTCAAAATCCAAGCCGGCTATCACCGTGTCCTGGGTGTCAGGCAGGGGAAATTCCATTAAGGCAAAGGCCAGCGCCGCTTGACGGACTTCGCCTTCGTTTCTGACCGAGACGATGAGCAGCGCCCGTCCCGGCGCCTGCGGGTCGGAAAACAGTCCAAGATAAGGGCCGCCGATGCGCGCTGCCAGTTGGGGATCGAGTAAGGGCGCCAGGCGCTCGCGGGTGCCGATCAAGACGCCGTCTTGGTCTTTAGGTAAGACAAAGCGGACAGGACCTGTGCCGGCTTTGGGTTCAGCTTGTGCCAGCGTAAAGCTAAACGGGGCATATTCTAGCCTAAGCCCGATTCCCTGGGCGATCAGGCTGCCGACAGCAAGCTCTGATTCGCCTAAGGCCAAATCGGGAAATAAAAAAACGATTTTAGCCTCTGGCTGCTTTTTGTCGAAGATTTCTGCCAGATGGGCAAGGCTTAAAGGCAGAGGGGCCAGTTCGTAGTTAAGCACAAGGTGCGACTTGACCGGATCGAGCTCGGTCCAAAGCTCAGGAGCTGTGTTGGCTTCGCATTGGTCTTCGGTGTAATGCTGGGCGGCGAGAAAACGCAGCTCGTTGTAGCCGGAAAGCAAAAGCTCAGGTGGGAGGGGGACGGTTTCAATCCGCCGTCCCGTCTTGGGATCCAGACGCCACTGGGCGATAGTGAGGCCGTTGACCTGAACGCGAAGCTGTGACCTTTTTGCCACTAGGGCGTTAGAGTAAGTGAAATCAAGGACAAGCACGGCGCTTTTGACCTGCCAGCGTTCTGGAACAGGCAGGCTCAAGGCGTATTCGTCGGCCAAATCGCGCAGCTTAATCGGCCCCGGCGAGCGCATCAGCTTCGCCAGAGGCAGCGACAGTTCGTCGGCTTGGAGGCTTAAGCTCAGGGTAAGCGCGAACACCAGGCTCAAGAATTGACGCATGGGTTTCTCTCCTCTTTAAAGCGAGTTTCCATAAAGCGGCAAGGTGTTCTGATGCTTGCCGAAACGCGTACGCCACAAGCACCAAAAAAGCGCGCGTGATGCCAACTTCGCGCTGGCGGTGGGCGAGGATCGCCTGCCAGCGCCTGGAGTCGCCATAGACCAAGAGGACCAAGGCGCGGTATTCTTCCAGCGAGGCAGGCAGGAAACGAACGCCCAAGCTTTCGGCTTTGAGCTGATCGACGATTTCGACTTTGATCCGAAACGGGCGGTTAAGAACCGGGTGCTCAAGGCCCAAATATCCGCGCTCTCCTAAAGCTAAACGGGCAGGAACTCCGCTTAAGCCCGCCCCTCCTACCGAGACGTCGCGGAGCAAAACCTCAAAGCTTAAACTTCCAAGCTCAAGGCGCGCCGGCAGGTTACCGGCCGGAAGACGCGGATGGCGGCGCCTTTGCCGGCGTTCGTACAAAGCTCCCAGGCCGGCAACCAAGATCAAAAGGCTTGCCAGATTCCAAAACCCAGTGATGAGGAGCATCGGTCGCTCGCCCGGGAATACATGCCAGCGCCAGAAGGCCAAAACAAATCCCAACAGGATTAGAACTAGCAAGGCGTAAAACGGGGCGGCTAAAGGAGAAATGAAATCCTCGGCCAAGTTTTCTCCCTTGGGCGTGATCGTGAACTTGGGTTCTCTGGGATTGCGCAACGCGGAAAGCACTGCCTTAAGCCAAAAAAAGACTGCACGCTTTCGTAGATTTCCGAGATAAAAGCCCATCTTACCCGGCCGAAGAGGTACCTTTGGGTCAAACTCAAAGCTACCAGATAAGGGAAGGTATAAACGGCGATTTCTGCAGGGCTTGCGTCGTAAATTTTAAGACCTAACAGCAGGTATGCTAACGGGGCGAGCAAAAAAACTACCCGCGCCAAAGGAAAAAACCAGAACCACATGCAATTGAGGTAAGCCAAGCGTTGACCAAGGGTCAATCCCTTTTGGCCAAGCGGGTTGTGCAGCCGAAACAACTGGATCATGCCCTGCGCCCAGCGCATCCTCTGGCGCACGAGGCTAGCGAAAGTCTCTGGCTGAAGCCCCGCCACCAGAGGCTTGGCCAAATATATCGAACGCCAGCCGCGAGCGTGGAGCTTTAAGGCGGTTTCGGCGTCCTCGGTGACGGTTTGGCCGGAAAATCCACCGACTTCCTCAAGCGCTTTGCGCCTTAGAACCGCCGCCGAGCCGCAGAAGAACGAAGCGTTCCAAAAGTCCAAACCAAGCTGGACCGCCTGATAAAACATGCTGTTCTCAGAAGGCATGCGGTCAAACAGTCCTAAGTTCTTTTCGATTGGATCGGGGGTAGCGAAAAAATGCGGCGTCTGGACCAAAAATACCTTAGGGTCGGCGAAATAAGGCACGGTTTCTTTGAGGAAATCCACCGTGGGAACGTGGTCGCAGTCGAGCACCGCAATCAGCTCTCCTTGGGTGCGCTTAAACGCCGCGTTGAGGTTGCCGGCTTTGGCGTGGGTGTTGTCCTGACGCGTTAGATAGTGCACGCCCAGCTGTTGGCACAAGGCCTGAAATCTGGCGTAACGTTCCCAAGCCGCTCTTGCGGTAGCAAAGTCTGAGGCGTGGCGCTTGCTCCAAGTCGCCCCATCATCGAGCAGATACACGTTCAGTAGATGCCGAGGATAGTCTATGGCTTTGGCGGCAGTCAGGGTAAGCTTGATGATTTCTTCCGGCTCGTTGTAAGTTGGAATATAAACGTCCACGCTCGGCCAAGCGCTTACCTTAAGGCCCTTGGGACGGTCAATAGGATAGACATTGGTAAAGGCACCCAAAAACCACATACTGATGCCGTAGCATTCTGCACCATACAGCGTGAGCGCGGCGATGAAGCTTAATGGATCGTCAAATCCCAGGGTGGTGAAAGTGCGCCAAAACAGATAGCGCAAACTGAGAAATCCAGCCAGAATGAGAAAGCTAATGCGCCATAATCCCAAAGGGGGCAATCTGCGCACCCCCCAAAGAAGAATCACAGCTGCTAAAGCCAAAAGGCCTTGGTTTTTAAGATCGACTTTGATCGCGCTCAGATAAACGACCCCCGCCCCTGCGATGAGCGCTATGAGCACAGATACCGCTTTTGTTTTTAGCACAGACAGAACCTTCTTGGAAAATTAAAATCCATTGGTTTACAGCCGACTGCAAACTGGCATAAGCTCCCTAATAGCTAAGTTTAGTTTAAGTTCAAGGGGGAAACGAAAAGCCATGCAAATCGAGACCGAAAAGCGCCGAGATTGGACGATCCTTCGCCTGCGCGAACCTCGGGTGGACGCGCACAATTCCGATGCACTCAAAGACTATTTCCTAAAGCTTCTAGAAAACGGTGAAAAGCACCTTATAGTTGACCTGAGTCAGGTCCGCTTCATCGACAGTTCCGGTTTAGGCGCGCTTCTGTCTGGCTACAAGAACGCTAATCTGCATCAGGGGACCCTGGTGTTGGCAGGACCGCAACCTAGGGTAAAGGAAATGTTTGAGTTGACCCGCTTGAGCCGGGTATTCGACATTTATGCTAGTGTAGACGAAGTTACCGGTACGCAACCGTGAGCGACATCGAGGTAGACATCGTGGTCCCCAACCAGACCCGTTACCTTAGCCTGATCGGCAGCATCGGCGAGGCGATCGGCCGCGAGCTAGATCGTTACCGGGGCGATCGCGAGGCCTTGGCTTATCATCTGAACCTAGTCTTGACCGAAGCGCTGGCCAATGCGATCAAGCACGCCCATCGCGCCAATGCCAGCAAAACCGTGCGGGTCGAGATCCACATCGACCCGGAGCACCTCTGCATCAAGGTCCACGATCAGGGTCAGGGTTTCGACCTTAAGGCGCTGCCCGACATTCCTGCGGATGCCCCAGTGGAGCACGGCCGCGGTCTGTTTTTGATCCGCTGCCTGATGGACGAGGTGGAATACCAGCGCGGGGTAGACGGCAACGTGCTGGTCATGAAAAAACGGCTGGGTTAAGGCGTGTCCTGGCAAGCGAAATTCCAGGCTAAGGCGGGTTCTGCTTTAGCGGCGCGTTATCGGGAGGCTTTTCCGGAAGCATACCGGCGCGCGGTAAGCCCGAGCCAGGCGCTTAAGGACGTTGCGTTCATCGAGGAGCGCGGGGGAATTGGGGTAGACCTGTGGCTGGACGAGGGCCAGCCGGTGCTGCGCTTTTACAGCTTAAAGCCTGGGTACTTAGACGAGTGGCTACCGCCTTTGCAAAACCTAGGCTTTAGGGTGGTGGATCAGGACAGTTTCCAAATTCGGGCGCCCGTTGGGGCAGTGTATTTGCGCTGCTTCACGGTGGAGACCCAGGTTGGGATGAAGCACCTGGCCGCTGCTCGAGAGGCGATTTTAGGCCTTTTGGCGGCGCAGCTTGCCGGCAAGGTCGAGGACGACCGCTTGAGCGGCCTGGCCCTAGTGGCAGCTTTAGACTGGCGCCTAATCGACGTGCTGCGCGGCTATCGCAACTACTATCTGCAACTTACGCGCGACAGCCGCGCGCGTTTTCACCAGGCGCTTTTGGATTGTCCGCAAGCTGCGCGATTGCTTTGCGAGTATTTCCGCACCCGCTTTGACCCCGACCTCCCTTGGCCGAGCTTGGAGGCCCGTGAGGAAGAAGGGCTGTTGCCCCTGCGCCTGAAGCTGCAGGAAGTACTGGCCGGGGTGGAAGACCTCAAAACCGACCGTCTCTTGCGTATGCTATTCAATCTGATCGATGCTACGGTGCGGACCAATTTCTTCCTCCCCGGCGCCGAAGGCCGCCTGGCCTTTAAGCTCAGCGGTCTGGGCGTAATCGAGATGCCGGCGCCTAAACCGTTGTTTGAAATCTACGTCCATAGCCCTTGCGTCGAAGCAGTCCACCTGCGCGCTAGCCGGGTGGCGCGGGGTGGTATCCGCTGGTCCGACCGCGACGACTTTCGCACCGAGGTTTGGGAGCTGATGCGCACTCAGATGCTCAAAAACGCCTTGATCGTCCCCCAAGGGGCCAAGGGCGGATTCATCGTCAAGCGCGGGGATCCCAAGCAGGCGTATATAACCTTCATGCGCGCCCTGTTGGACCTAACCGACAACCTGGAAGACGGGCGCATAGTCCATCCTCCTCGGGTGCTCTGCTACGACGGCGACGATTATTATCTGGTCGTGGCCGCCGACAAAGGTACCGCGTATCTGTCCGATACCGCAAATCAAGTGGCGGCCGAATACCGTTTCTGGCTCAAAGACGCTTTCGCCAGCGGCGGCTCTTCAGGCTACGACCACAAGCGCTTGGGAATCACCGCCAAAGGGGCCTTCGAGTGTGCCAGGCGCCATTTCCGCGAACTGGGGCGCGATCTGGACAATGAGATCGTCACTGTCGTCGGCATCGGCAGCATGGATGGAGATGTATTCGGCAACGGAATGCTCCTGTCGCGGCGGATAAAGCTTTTGGCGGCGTTTTCCGGTCAGCACATTTTTCTCGACCCCGACCCGGACCCTGCGATTTCCTACCTCGAGCGCAGGCGGCTGTTCGAGCAAGTGGCCGGCTGGGATCAATACGACCGCTCTCTGATTTCCGAAGGCGGTGGCGTCTGGCCGCGCGCGGCCAAAGAGATTCTGCTGTCGCCAAAGGTCAGACGCTGGCTCGGCATCCGTCAGGCGAGCTTGGACGGCGAGCAGCTAATCCGGCATCTGCTCACCGCCGAAGCCGACCTCTTATGGCTAGGGGGGATAGGCACTTACATCAAGGCCAGCGACGAAAAAAACGAGGCGGTGGGCGATCCGGCCAACGACAGCGTGCGGGTGGATGCCTGTGAACTTAAGGTGAAAGTGGTAGCCGAGGGGGCCAATCTCGGGTTCACCCAGAAAGGGCGGGTCGAGTACGCCTTAAAAGGCGGCAAGATCAACCTGGACGCCATCGACAACTCCGGCGGGGTGGACCTGTCCGATCACGAGGTCAATCTTAAGATCCTGCTTTACCAACTCAAGCAGACGGGTCAGCTGCAAGAAGATCCAGTCGATTGGTTGGCCGATCTCGAGGACGAGGTGGTCATGCGCGTTTTGGCCCACAATGCTGCCCAGGCTTTGTGCCTGTCCCTGGAACTGGAGCGCTGCCGGCGCGATGCGCTGCCGTTTTTGGTTTTGGCCGACCGGCTCGAGAACGCAGGGACCCTGGATCGGCAAGCGGAGGACTTTCCAGATCGCGAGGAGGTCCTAGCCAGGCCGGAGGGCTGTTTGACCCGACCTGAGCTGGCCGTTCTTCTCTCCCACGCCAAAATGCAATTCAAGCAGGCACTGCTAGAGCGTTCGGATTTTCTGCGCCAGGATTGGTTGCAGCCGTATCTCCAGGGATATTTCCCCGGCTTACTGGTGGAACGCTACAGGCAAGCCGTCGCCGCTCATCCCCTAGCCCCCGAAATTACTGTGACGAACTTGGCCAATTTCGTCCTCGATCGGGCGGGGGCGACGTTTCTGACCTGGATGGAGGACGTCGCAACTCCCCTGCTCGAACGCGCTGTGGGACTATATTTGACGTTCGATGCGGTGCTCGGTGGACAGACTTTGCGCGCCGCTTTGCTGGCGCGAGAACGAACCCTAGGCAGTGCGCGCCTATATGCTTTGCTGCTGCGCATCGAGGATACCCTAGCGCAGTGCTGTTGCTGGTTTTTGGAGCGGGGCCGGCAGCTCGATCCGGACAGTCAGATCATCACTCGCGGCCAGGAGTTCCTGCAAATTTACCTTAAAGCTTGGACCATAGGGGACGAGAGAGAATTTGCCCGCCTCGCTGCTGAAGGCTTGCCGGAGGCTTCGATTAAGAAGCTGGTCGGATTTGCAGCCTTGCGGGAATTCCCAGCGTTAGTGGATTTGGCCCTCGATATGGGCGGCGATTTTTCCAAAGTGGCGCGCGCCTTCCGCCAAGTGGCCGAATTTCTTGGCCTTCCGGGGTTGCTTGATTGGCTGGCCAGGATGCCAGCGCGCTCGGAGTGGGAGAGCCGGCTCAAGCAGACCCTTAAGGAACGCCTCCAGGGGGCGGGTCTTAGCCTTGCTCGTCACTTGATCAAGGAGGGGAAGACCCTAGACGCACTGCTCCGTAGTCCAAGGTGCCTGCAGAAGTTCAGCCGATTTCAGCGCCTGCGCCGGGAAATCGAGCGCTGCCCACCGGTCAGCCTTATTCCGCTTGCGGTTCTAAGCTTGGAACTAGAAGGGATTTTGGATACTTTGAATTTTAACGCACTAACCCAAACGGGGAGCAGTCCATAGAAATCGCGGCTAAAATTGGAAAGTGGTGCTTTTAATCCAGCACGCTCAGAACCGCGATACCGACGCCATCTAGATCAAGCTCGACGATCCGAGCGGTCGATCAGACAGCAAACATCCTGTTGGACCTAGAGGAAATGGAGGAAGAGGAGCTTGAAATCTTGCGCCAGCGTTATCTGGAATTGGCCCGCCAGGCGCGCGAGGAACTCAGGCGGCGGGCAGCGGCCCAAAAGACTTAAGCCTTCATCACACAAGCTTGACCCCAAGCGATGAGCCTTGAGCGCTACCTTGAATTTTTGCAGCGCGGGCGGGCGTGGGTATTAATCGCTGCTTGCTTGTGGGTGGCTCTTTTAGGAAGCGGCGTTCGCTTTTTGCATTTTACTACCGACTACCGGGTATTTTTCGATCAAGACGATCCCCGTCTTAAAGTGCTAGAGGCTTTGCACCACACCTATACCAAGGACGATACGGTGTTGTTTATCCTCACTCCTAAAGATGGCCGGGTTTTTACTTCCACCACTTTAGCCTCCGTGGCTTGGCTGACCAAACAAGCTTGGCGCCTGCCATACGCTCAGCGCGTCGATTCCCTACAGAACTTCCAATACACCTATGCCCGAGAAGACGAATTGGTCGTTGAAGATTTTTATCGTGACCCTGAGCGTTTAAGCGATGCCGAGCTCGAACGGCTCAAACGAATCGCGCTAGCAGAACCCCTGCTTAAGAATCGCCTGATTTCGCCCGGGGCGAATGTGACCGGAGTCAGCGTCAGCGTGCGCCTGCCAGGGGTAGACGAGGAACGGGAAGTCCCCCTGGTCGTCTCCCACGCCAAACGCCTGGCTGCCGAGCTTGCCGCGCGCGATCCCAATCTAGAAGTGCGGCTGACTGGGGGGGTGCTGATGAGCAACGCTTTCCCCGAGGCTTCTCTGCACGACCTTAAAACTCTAGTGCCGGCGATGGCCGGCTTGGTGTTTTTGGTGCTGTATCTGCTGTTGCGCTCTGGCAAAGCGACCTTGGTGGCGTGCC
>JBKBMR010000059.1:0-11164 GCA_046295755.1 Methylohalobius sp. | reverse complement strand
CCCTCCACCGCCAGTGCCGACGGCTTCACCCCGGGAGCCCCTAGGAAGGTTGCACCCGGGGTTTTTGCTGCAAAGCCAGCATGTACGTTGCTTTTGAGACTCTTGGTTGTCGCCTGAACGAGGCGGAAGCGGAGAACTGGGCGCGAAAGTTTGCCGCCCTGGGGGCCAAGATCGTGCCGGCGGCGCAGGCCGAAATCATAGTGTTCAACACCTGTGCGGTCACTCAGGAAGCGGTGCGCAAATCGCGCCAGTTGATTCGACGGATCAGGCGCACCAACCCCAACGCCAGGTTAGTGGTCAGCGGCTGTTACGCCACTTTGCACGCTAGCGAAGCCGCTCGAGCTTTGGGAGTAGACCTGGTGATCGTCAACCGCGACAAAGATCGGTTGGTGGAATTGACGAAAGCTTGGTTGAAGGAGACGTTCACCCCGCTGGATGACAGTGGTGTGATGTTTACCCGCAGTCGCCAGCGCGCGTTCGTCAAAGTCCAGGACGGCTGTCGCCATCGCTGCACTTTTTGCATCGTCACTGTAGCCAGAGGCGCAGAGCGCAGCCGACCTATAGCCGAAGTGGTGGCTGAAATCAAAAGACTACGCGCCGAAGGTGTCCATGAGGCAGTGTTGACTGGGGTTCATCTGGGGGGCTACGGCAGCGATCTAGGAATTCGGCTTGAGCATTTGGTCGCAGCGGTGCTGGAGGAAACCGATCTGCCGCGTCTTAGGCTTGGATCGCTTGAGCCTTGGGAGCTTGGCGATGATTTTTTCCGGCTTTTCCAAAACCCCCGCTTGATGCCACATCTCCACCTCCCCCTGCAAAGCGGCTCCGATGCCGTGCTAAAGCGCATGGCGCGGCGCTGCCGTAGGTGCGATTTCCAGCAACTCGTCGCCCTCGCCCGAAAGCATCGCCCGGACCTGACTTTGACTACCGACATCATTGTCGGCTTTCCTGGCGAAACCGAGGCGGACTTTCAGCAAACCTTGGAGCTGGTAGAAGCCATCGGCTTTGCCCACGTCCACGTTTTCCCCTATTCCCCGCGCGCCGGAACTGCAGCAGCGGCTTTTGCGGATCAAGTGCCGGAAGCGACCAAACAAGCGCGCAGCCGCAGCTTGCGTATCCTAGCAGCTCGATTGCGCCGCGCGGTTTTGCAACAGCATCTAGGACGCATTGAGCCAGTGTTGTGGGAAAAATTCTGCGAAGAAGGAAGTGAATGGACCTTTTTCGGTTACACTCCGCATTACTTGCGGGTGCAGATCAGAGTGCCCAAAGGGTTGGACCTCGCCAACACCATACTTCCTGCCCGTTTGCTTAGTCTTACGCCAGAAGGGGATCAATTAGTGGCTGAGCCTGTCTCTAATTGGGAGCGCGCGTTGACAAAATAAAGCGTCGCCCCAATCACCGCCGCCGGTGGCACCAGAACGTTCAGCAGGGGGATCCCGATGCCAAGCATCACCACACCGCCCAGAGTGAGCTCTCCCACCCATGCTTGCCGGAGCAAGCGCTTTGCTTCTGGAAACAGAATGCCGTGATTGGCGAGAGGATAGGCGCTGTATTCCAGCCCCAAGAACCAGGCATTGAGCACCAACCACAACAAAGGGGTGATGAGATTCACGCCTGGGATCAAACTCAGAATTGCTAAGGGAGCAGCCCACTGCAAAAAATAACCAAGGCGCCGGACTTCCGCCCCCGTCTCCTGGGCTATCGTTTTAGTTAAGCTAGCCTCGGGAGGGCGCGGCGGAATACCGGTGAGGAGCTGTTCGGTGCGCTCTGCCAGTTTGGCATAGAACGGTGCAGCCAATAAGTTGGCCACCAGCGTAAAGCTGAAAAAAGTAATTAGGACGACGGCAAAGCCAAATAGCGGCCACAACAGCCAGCGCAACCAGTTAAGCCAGCTAGGGATGAGCCAATCGAGCAGGTCGGCGAAGAAATAGCCCGCAAGGCCAAAAGCCCCGGCAAACAGGATCAGGTTGATCAGGAGGGGGATAAGGACGAATCGACGCAGCTGTGGCTGGCGCAAAAGCACCATTCCCCGCCCTAGGCAACCTAGGGCATAAACGGGATTGTTAAGCTTTTTGGTGTCATAGCCGGCAACAGGCATAGTTTTCTGGTTGCGAGCGTGACTTTGGCGCTTGGTGACGGTCAGGCTGCCAAGGCCGGTTTTGCTCCATAGCTCTTAAGATTCGGCTGCATGAGGGAATAAGGAATCAAGGTGTTTTTCCTGGAGAACATGGTATGCACTGCCATAGATCGCTGTGCGATCCCATCGAATGCGGTCGCCAGCGTGGCCAGATAGGGGAATCGGATACCCCGGTGCTCGCAGGGGGCACCGATGACATCCATGTGCATCCCCAGATTGCCGACGATGCGCATGATCGAGCGCCGGCACAGGAATAACCAGTAATCGATTTTTACCTGCTCGCTGTAATCCTTGGCTGCTCGGATCAACCCGAGCAGGACTTCCGGTTCGCTGACCACCTGCTGTTTGCCGTGGCGGCGGAATGACTTTAGGATAGACAGGCGCGACAATTCGGCAAAGCTTTTCCCCTCGACTGCATACCCTTTCAAGGAAAACTTCGCGATCTTAGCTATCGGTAGCTGATCCGGCTTCCCGATAACTAAGCGAGCGGTACCTACCCAGCTGCCACTGGCCTTGTGCCGAATCAAGAAGTGAACGGAATAGCGATCAAACTCATCGGTTTCCAGGCAATCTTCGAAGCGATCCAAAGATTCGAATCGTTTTTCCAGACAATAAACCTGATAGCGTAGGCGATAATGGATCAAGCGGCTTTCTGCGGTATCGGCAATAACTGCTTGATAACGACTGTCGAACATACAATCGATCTCCTCTTGATTGCTCATTTAGAGGATCGTATCCGGCTAGAGATGCGGACACACCGATTGGTCTTAACGCACAAATAATGCCAATGCACGATAAAGCTGCAGAAAGCTTAATTATCATTAAAATTTTTATACTAAAAAGCGACATTTTAAAGCCTTATTTGGCAACTACTTGATAAATCATCAATTTAATTGTCGCCTTTTGGCGACAATTAAATTTTTACAAGATTACGATTATTACTATGCGAGCTATAACAATCCCTATTCCAGGCGGTCCTGAGGTGCTGCAGGTCACTTGCCGCAAGACGCCAGTACCGGGTCCGGACGAGGTGCTCATTCAGGTCAAAGCCTGCGGCGTCAATCGCCCGGACATCCTGCAGCGCAAGGGGCGGTACCCCCCTCCGCCTGGCGCTTCGGACATCCCTGGGCTTGAAGTTGCCGGTATCATCGCGGCGATTGGCTCTGAGGTCAGCTCATGGCGGGTGGGAGAACGGGTCTGCGCGCTGGTCACCGGGGGAGGTTACGCAGAATACTGCGTCGCCCCAGCCCAAACCTGCCTGCCTATCCCCAAGGGGCTGGATTTCGTCCAGGCGGCGGCTTTGCCTGAGACTTTTTTCACCGTCTGGACCAATGTGTTCGAGCGCGGTCGCCTTAAAGCAGGGGAGCGTCTGTTGGTGCACGGTGGCGCAGGTGGTATCGGGACTACCGCCATTCAGCTCGCCCGAGCGTTGCGCCAGGCCGAAGTCTATACTACTTGCGGCAGCGAGGCCAAATGCCGCTTCTGCGAGACGCTTGGGGCTAAGCACGCCATCAATTACCGGCGTGAGGATTTCGCCGAACGCATCCTCCAGCTGACTGCCGGGGAGGGGGTGGACGTGATCCTGGACATCATCGGTGGCCCTTATCTCGAAGCGAATCTAAAATCTCTTGCCCCCGAAGGGCGATTGCTGATCATCGCCGTCCAGGGAGGCGCGAGAAGCGAAATCGAATTGCCGGTCATTTTCTTAAAGCGCCTGACTTTGACCGGCTCTACCCTCCGGGCCCGCGAGCTTGAGGCCAAAGCGGCCATCGCCCGCCAGTTGTTAAGACACGTCTGGCCGCTTCTAGAGCGGGGCGAGGTGCGCCCAATCATCTATGCGACTTTGCCTCTGGAACAGGCGGCCGAAGCCCATCGGATGCTGGAAAACTACGAGCACATCGGCAAAATCGTTTTGCTCCCCTGATTCTCACTCCGGGTTTGGACTAGACTTCTCAAAGACAAGCCTTGCTTGCCCGTGTTGAGTAAATCAATGTAGTTTTTATGTCCGATCTGCCGTTTGATCTTAACTCTAAGGCGGCTGCGCGCTGGGTGACGGAACTGGAATCGGTCCCCATCAAAACCCGTGCGCGTTACTTATATGACGCCCTTAAAGCGCTCAATGCCAGAGCCTTGCCCGAAGCGGTACGCCTGGCGTTGCTGGAAATCTTGCGACCTTCGGTATTTGCCGCTTCTGAGATTTTGGCGCAGGATTCGGCTCGCCTTGCTTCCCCGCTGCTGGAAAGCGCTAGAAATGCTGTCAAGCTGAGCGCGCTTTTACACCACGAATTGGCCGCAGGCTACGAACGCGCGTTGACCGAGGCAACCGCGGTTGCAGGCCACAGGATCATGGTTTCGCTGGGATGGATGCTGGTCAGGACCCTGCAATGGGGCGGAACGCTCAGATCCAGCGCGTGGAAGCGGCTCTATGCCATTTATCAGCAGGGAGAAATACAGGGGTGGCTGACCAGGCCGGAAAACGAGCCTTTGAGCGGGGATTCGGCGGAAATCCCCCAGGATCGATTCAAGTGCGCCGTCGCATTTGCCGCGCTGACACCCATGTGGTTTGATCCCTGTTTTATGGGCGAGCTTTTCAGATTTTTACTGCAACGCCGTCAGCACATAGCAATGGGCGAAGCTCCCGTGGCGGGTGGTTGGTTCATAGATCTTTCCCAGGGCCGGGGACCGCGCTGCGCCGGTCCTGCCCCGGAAACATCCGGTCGCTTTCTGTACCTGAGCATGTCCCTGTCTCAGCCAGAAGAACTGCCTTTGCCCCTGGCGCCGCGGCTGCGGCATCTCCTCGGTCAATTGCCTGAGGACGAATACGCGCTGACCCGCCGGGTAGACGAGCTATGGCGTGGATGGGAGAGCATCGTGGCCGAACTGAATCGGCATAAAGCTCATCTAATTCCTGCCAACGGCTGGCTGGCAATGCCGGAGTTCGAGTTGGCTCCGCTGGGTGAAGACTTATCTTTCCCCCTTTGTCCAGCAAGTTCCAGAAGCCGCGTCTACCGGCAGCTCAATGCTCTTTTGCGGTTGCGCCGGGATGATTCGATCGCCGTCCTTGAAACAGCGCATGTTGGGATTCAGCCAGGCGATCTGATAATGCTGAAATTGCTCGATGAGACCTTGCTCGCGGCAGTCGTTCGATGGGTCAAGGCCAGCGTGCAGGAAACCAAGACTAGGGCTGGTCTGGACCTGTTCGGGAAAGGCGTCGAATGCGTCCAAGTCCTGATTGTGGGGCAAGGACCGATCCGTTCCGTAGGAATCATCGCGGCTCAGGGCGGAAATAGCGTGCTGCTGCTTCCACCGCTTCGGCTCAAACTGGGATCTCGGGTCATGATCGGCGGCAGCGAAGCTCAGATTGCCCGATTGCTGGAGTGGACGGACGCGTTTTGCGCTTATTGCCTGATCCACCAATGAGGTGAGTTTGGGTATTATGATTGCATGTCATTGGTGCGCCTTGATATTCACCAACTCCGTAACCTCCGTTACGCTTCGCTCTGTTTCGATCCCCACATAAACCTGATCATCGGTCCCAACGCCAGTGGCAAGACTTCTCTGCTAGAGGCAATCTATTTGCTTGGCCGGGCGCATTCATTCCGCACGACGCGGAGCTTGGATTTGATCGCGCATGGGAGCGATCGCCTGATGGTCTCTGGAAAGGTGCTCAGTGAGGGTCGGGAGGTTTCGGTAGGCGTTGGGTTTCAGGGCAACCAGCGGCAGATCAAGCTAGACGATAGGGCAATACAGGCGCGCACTGAGCTGCTTCAGGTATTGCCGATGCAATTTATCGATCCAACTCTGCACGCCCTGTTTGAGGATACGCCTAGGTCTAGGCGTAGGTTCTTGGACTGGGGCGTATTCTACGCCGAGCCCGAATTTTTGCCGGCTTGGCGCCGCTACCAGCGCGCTCTGAGGCAGCGCAATGCCGTCTTAAGGTGCGGGGACTTGAGCGCCGCTAAGCTGTGGGGGCAAGAACTTTTGAAATACGGTAAAATAATAGAGCTTTGTCGGGCTCGTTATCTAGAGAGCTTGCAAAGCGAATTTAGCCGAGTATCTGCCTGGCTAGGTCTAGGTCAGGAGGTCGAACTCTGCTATCTGCCGGGTCGAGCCGGCGGCAAGGACCTCGAGACGGCCTTGGCGGACGACTTGGAGCGCGATGTCCGCCAAGGCTACACCCAGAGCGGACCTCATCGGGATGATTTCATGGCCTACGTCGCGAGGCGTCCGGTCTGCCGCCTTCTCTCCCGTGGGCAGATGAAACTTGTAACTTATGCGCTGATTTTTGTCCAGCTGCGCAGTTTGGGACGCCCAGCCTGCCTCTTGATCGATGACTTGATGTCGGAATTGGATTTTGAAAATCAAGCACTTTTGACCGAATTGATCGTCCAACTCAAGCTTCAGGTTTTTATCACCGCGACCCGTTCTGAGGCATTGACCAGCCTCGTTTCCCGGGTTCCCCGGACGTTCCTGGTAGACAGAGGAATCATCAAACCGGTTTGATTTAAGCAAATTTCGGAAATTTATGCGCAAACAAGCAGCTCAAGCCTACGACAGTTCCAGCATTCAGGTTCTAAAAGGTCTGGAGGCAGTGCGTAAACGTCCCGGGATGTACATCGGCGACACCGATGATGGGACTGGCCTCCATCACATGGTTTTTGAAGTAGTGGATAATTCCATCGATGAGGCTCTGGCGGGTTATTGCAAGAATATCACGGTGGTTATTCATGCGGATGGTTCGGTTTCGGTGGAGGATGACGGGCGCGGTATTCCGGTCGACGTGATGCCAGAAGAAGGGCGTCCGGCAGCCGAGGTGATCATGACTACCCTCCACTCGGGCGGCAAGTTTGACGACAACGCCTACAAAGTCTCCGGAGGCTTGCACGGCGTTGGGGTGTCGGTAGTCAACGCTTTGTCGGAAGAATTGATCTTAGAAATCAAGCGCGACGGCAAGCTCTACCGCCAGGTTTACCGCCTAGGCGAGCCGGTCACGCCGCTTCAGGTGATCGGCACGGCCAGAGCCACTGGCACAAAGGTGCGGTTTAAGCCTAGCCCGTCGATTTTCAGCAATACCGAATTCCACTACGACATTCTCGCCAGGCGCCTGCGCGAGCTTTCCTTCCTCAACCCCGGGGTAAGCATCCGATTACGCGACGAACGTACCGATCGCGAGGACCACTTCCAATTTGCCGGCGGGATCACGGCCTTCGTCTCACAGCTGGTCAAGAACAAGACACCGCTGTTCGACAAGGTGTTTTATTGTCATGCGGTCAGGGAGGGTATCGAGGTGGAAGCAGCGATGATGTGGACCGATACTTATCAGGAGAACGTCCTGTGCTACACCAACAACATTCCCCAAAGAGACGGCGGGACCCATCTGGCCGGTTTCCGCGCCGCCTTAACGCGCACGCTCAACCAATACGTCGAATCCCAGGGGATCACCAAGAAGCACAAGATTCACCCAACCGGGGACGACATCCGCGAGGGGTTAACTGCAGTCCTCTCCGTCAAAGTGCCAGACCCAAAGTTTTCCTCTCAGACTAAAGACAAACTGGTCTCCTCGGAAGTCAAGCCGGTGGTGGAAGCGGTTGTCGCTGACAAGTTCCAGGAGTTTCTGCTCGAACATCCCCAGGCCGCCAAGGCCATCGTCAGCAAAATCCTAGAGGCGGCAAGAGCGCGTGAAGCTGCCCGCCGGGCGCGCGAGATGACGCGCCGCAAGACCGCCTTGGACATGGGCGGATTGCCGGGCAAACTGGCCGATTGCCAGGAGAGGGATCCTGCCCATTCTGAGCTGTTCATCGTCGAGGGCGACTCGGCCGGAGGCTCGGCCAAGCAGGGCCGCGACCGCCGCACCCAGGCGATTTTGCCTCTCAAAGGCAAGATCCTCAACGTGGAACGGGCCAGGTTCGACAAGATGCTGACCTCCGACGAGATCGCTACCCTGATCACCGCTTTGGGCTGTGGCATCGGCAAGGACGACTACGATCCTGATAAGCTGCGTTATCACCGGATCATTATCATGACCGACGCCGACGTCGATGGCTCCCACATCCGGACCTTGTTGCTCACTTTCTTTTACCGGCAGATGGTGCAGCTGATCGAACGCGGTCATGTTTACATCGCCCAGCCGCCCTTGTACAAGGTCAAAAAAGGCAAACAGGAGCACTATGTCAAGGACGAGGCGGAGCTCAACGAATATTTGCTGCAGTTGGCCCTCGATCAGGCGGCTTTGCTTCCGGACGCGGCAAGCCCTCCGATTCAGGGGCCAGGATTGGAGAAGCTGGTGCGGGCTTATCTTGCGGTGCAGGACGTCATTCGCCGCCACAGCATCCATTACGACGAGGCGTTTTTGGAAGCATTGGTGGCTTTGCCGACCTTGGAGGAGTCGCTTTTGTGGGATCAAGACGCCTTAAGGGACTGGTTCCAAGCTTTGGAAGCCCACCTCAACCGAAAATCCAGCCGTGCGATCCGCTATACTGTCGCTCTGGAGTTTTTCGAAGACGATTTAAGCTTCAAGGCCACGGTGAGCAAGCGCCTGTATGGGGTACACAAAAATTTTGCTATCACCCCTAGCTTTTTTCAGTCGGCAGACTACCTGAAGCTCGCGCGTTTCGGCCAGGAAACCAACGGACTTTTCGGCGAAGAGACCGTGCTCCAGGTCGGCGAGCGAAAACTTAAGGTCGCCGATTTCAAGCAAGTCTTTGCGACGTTGATGGAAGAAGCGCGCAGAGGCCAGCAAATCCAGCGCTACAAAGGGTTGGGGGAAATGAACCCAGAGCAATTGTGGGAGACGACCATGAACCCAGACAGCCGCCGTTTGCTGAAGGTGACGATAGAGGATGCGGTGGCCGCCGACGAGATCTTCTCGACTCTGATGGGCGACCAGGTAGAGCCGCGGCGCCGGTTCATCGAGGAAAACGCTTTGGCCGTAGAAAATTTGGACATCTAGCCATGTTGCCTTATCCGCACATCGATCCGGTCGCGATCCAAATTGGTCCGCTTAAGGTCCACTGGTATGGCCTCATGTACCTGTTTGGATTCCTGGGCGCGTGGGTCTTGGCGCGGAGGCGAGCTGAGAAGTATGGCTGGCGAAGAGAAGAAATCGACGATCTGGTTTTTTATGGCGCCTTTGGCGTTGTGCTGGGTGGGCGCAGCGGTTACATGCTGTTTTACAACCTGGCGGCACTTGCCCACGATCCTTTAAGCTTTTTCCGCGTGTGGGAGGGCGGCATGTCGTTCCACGGCGGCCTTTTGGGGGTTTTGGCAGCGATGGGTTTGTTTGCCCGCAAATATAAGCGCGCGTTTTTTGAAGTCACTGACTTCATCGCGCCGCTGGTGCCGATTGGACTGTTTTTTGGCCGGATCGGCAATTTCATCAACGGCGAGTTGTGGGGCAAGGTCACCGAACTGCCCTGGGGGATGGTATTTCCCACCGGTGGCCATCTGCCGCGTCATCCTTCTCAACTGTACGAGGCGGCTTTGGAAGGGGTTGTGCTGTTTGCGGTGCTTTGGTTTTATTCAGCCAAGCCCCGCCCGCCGAAGGCGGTCTCCGGACTGTTTTTGCTTTTGTACGGCAGCTTTCGCTTTTTGGTGGAATTCATCCGCGAGCCGGACGCGCACATCGGTTATCTGGCGTTCGGCTGGCTAACCATGGGGCAGGCGTTGTCTTTCCCCATGATTGTGGCCGGCCTTTGGCTTTTGGCCCTGGCTTATCAACACATTAGGCTTGCGCCAGCGGGGAGATGAGCGATGCGCGCTTACCTGGAATTGCTTGCGGACATCCTCGACCACGGCGTTGCCAAGGACGACCGCACCGGCGTTGGAACCTTAAGCGTATTCGGCCGCCAGCTTCGCCTTGACCTAGGTCAAGGATTTCCGCTTTTGACCACCAAGAAACTGCACTGGCCTTCCATCGTCCATGAGCTATTGTGGTTTCTTTCCGGCGATACCAACATCGCCTATCTCAACCGTCGCGGCGTGACCATCTGGGACGAGTGGGCCGACCCTATAGGCGATTTGGGCCCTATTTATGGCAAACAATGGCGCGCCTGGGAGGGGAAAGAGGAAACCATAGACCAGCTCAGCTTAGTGATTGAAACCTTAAAACGTGATCCAAACTCAAGGCGTCTTTTAGTCAGCGCTTGGAACGTAGCCGATTTAGCCAAGATGGCCCTGCCGCCTTGCCACTATGCTTTTCAGTTTTACGTTGCGGGCGGAAAGCTTTCGTGCATGTTCCACATGCGCTCGGTGGACGTATTTTTGGGACTGCCGTTTAATCTAGCCAGCTACGCGCTCTTGACCCACATGATCGCCCACCAGGTAGGGCTTGAGGTTGGGGAACTGATCTGGACCGGCGGCGACGTACACCTGTATCGCAACCATTTAGAGCAGGCCAAAATCCAGCTGCAACGCGACCCTTATCCTTTGCCAAAGCTAGAAATCGTACGCCGCCCGGCCTCGCTGTTCGACTACCGGTTTGAGGATTTCAAGCTGCACGGCTATCGTGCCCATCCTCCCATCAAAGCGGAAGTGGCGGTATGAATCCTTCCATCACCCTCATCGTCGCCATGGCGCGCAACCGGGTGATCGGTCTTGGTGGCAAGCTGCCCTGGCACCTGCGCGAAGACCTGCGCCGGTTTCGGGAGCTGACTTTAGGAAAATCGATTTTGATGGGGCGGTGCACCTTCGAATCCATTGGCCGCCCGTTGCCCGGGCGGCACAACATCGTCGTGACCCGAAAAAAAAGATTTGACGCCAAGGGTTGCACGGTGGTGGGATCGCTAGAAGAAGGACTGTGCGCTGGCCGTGGGGAGGAGGTGATGGTAATCGGAGGAGCCTCGCTGTATGCCGCCCTATTGCCTAAAGCCTGGCGGATGCATTTGACCCTGATCCAGGCCGATTATCTGGGCGATGTGTTTTTCCCGGAATGGCCGCTTGAAACTTGGCGGGAGGTTTACCGTGAGGACCACTCAAGCAGGGATTTCCCCCATGCTTATAGCTTTATCCTCCTGGAGCGGATTCAGCCTGGCC
>JBKBMR010000058.1:0-11530 GCA_046295755.1 Methylohalobius sp. | reverse complement strand
CCCCCGGCTCACCACTGGCAGTTCGTACTGGCTGATCTGGTAACCTTTGGGGAGGTCGGGATAGAAATAGTTCTTGCGCGCGAACACCGAGCGTCTGGCGATTTCGGCGCCGATCGCCAGGCCGAACTTGACTGCCATCCGAACGGCGGCTTCGTTCAGCACCGGAAGCGTCCCTGGCATCCCCAGATCGATGGCGCAGGCCTGGGTGTTGGGCGGAGCTCCGTAAGCGGTCGGAGCGCCGGAAAAAATCTTGGACTTGGTCAAAAGCTGGACGTGGATTTCCAGCCCGATGACGGGTTCCCATTCCATAACGTACCTCAATGAATCAGATGCTTATCGCACAGCCACATAGAAGCTCAAGTTCTACCGGCGCTACCAAACGCTTAGCTGAGCCGTAGCGCAGATGGAGTACCAGCAAGGTGTAGGGATCGAACACCACCACATCTTTGACTCCCTGGGAGAGGTAAAACGGCGGGCCAATCTCTAAGTCTTTAGCTTCGTAGCCTCTGCTGACCACCTCGACAACGGCCTCAGGAATCAAGGTTAAGGCCTGCTCCTGCTCCTCTTCTGTAGGTTCGCGGCAAAAAATGGCAATATCTGGGCGCTTTAGGCCATTGGGGAACTGGACATAAACGTCTAAGGCGTGCACGCATTGGCAATCTCCATTGTCTTTTTTGCGAATCGACTGCGCAATACGCTCGACTGCTTTCTGGTGCTTGTAAAGCGGCTGCGCTTCCCAGATCGGCAGACCGTTGACGATCTCCAGCCGAATCCCCAACTCATCGGCAGCAAGTAACCGGTCGATCACGCAAATCCCTCGGGAAACTTAAGGTGCCAGTCGGTCACCTGTTGGTACTGATGGGCGACGTTCAATAGCCTTTCCTCATCGAAATAGTTGCCGATAAGCTGCATCCCTACCGGTTTGCCGTCTATAAATCCGGCCGGCACCGACATAGCGGGGAGTCCGGCCAGGTTGATCGCAATGGTGAAGATGTCGGACAGATACATCGCGATCGGATCGTCGACCTTCTCACCGAGGCCGAATGCCGGAGTGGGGGTCGTAGGACCCAAGAGTACGTCTACCGTCTCGAAGGCGCGCTTGAAATCTTGGGCGATGAGGCGGCGGATCTTCTGCGCTTTCAAGTAATAGGCGTCATAGTAGCCAGCCGACAGAGCATACGTTCCGATCAAAATCCGCCGCTTTACCTCGGCGCCGAAGCCCTCGCCGCGGGTGCGCATGTACAAGTCTTTAAGGTCCTTGGGGTCCTGGCAGCGGTAGCCGTAACGCACCCCGTCGTAGCGGGCGAGATTCGAGGAGCATTCAGACGGGGCGATGACGTAATAGGCTGGCACTGAAAGGTTGATGTTGGGCAGCGAGACTTCGACGACTTCCGCTCCCAGTTTGCGGTATTCGGCGATGGCCGCCTCCAGCACCTTGGTCATATCCGCATTCAGCTCGGCGAAAAACTCTTTCGGCAAGCCGATCCTCAAACCGGCAAGAGCCTGGCCTAAAGCGGCGGCGTAGTCGGGAACCGGAAGGTCCACGCTGGTCGAATCCTTAGGGTCGAAACCAGCCATCACCTGAAGGAGCAGGGCGCAGTCTTCGGCGCTTCTTGCCATCGGCCCCCCCTGGTCAAGGCTGGAGGCGAAGGCGATCATTCCCCAACGCGACACCCGCCCGTAGGTCGGCTTCAAACCCGTGATCCCGCACAGCGCAGCCGGCTGGCGGATGGAGCCGCCGGTGTCGGTGCCGGTTGCCGCCGGAGTAAGCCCGGCAGCTATCGCCGCCGCCGATCCACCGGAGGAACCTCCGGGAACGCAGCTAAGATTCCAGGGATTTCTGACTGGCCCGTAGAAGCTGGTCTCATTGGACGATCCCATCGCGAACTCGTCCATGTTGAGCTTGCCCAAAAGCGGCATCCCAGCCTGGTTAAATTTTTCCACTACAGTCGCATCGTAAGGGGCAATGAAATTGTCCAACATTTTAGAGCCACACGAGGTCCGAACCCCAAGGGTGCAGAAAATGTCTTTTTGCGCTATGGGGATCCCAACGAGTGGACCGCCTTCCCCGCGCGCCAAGCTCGCATCGGCCGCCGCGGCTGCCTGCAAAGCGAGATCTTCGGTCACGGTGATAAAGGCGTTTAAGGTAGCGTTGTAGCGGGCAATCCGGTCAAGGAAGTGGCGGACCAGTTCGCGGCTGGAGAATTCCCGGGCGCGCAGCCCACTCGATAGCTGAGCGAGGGTCTTGGTGTGCATGGTTTGGTTTGATCCTTGAATTTGCGCTTATTCGATCACTCTGGGCACCAGGTACAAACCGGCTTCCACTTTGGGAGCAATAGCTTGGAACCGCTCGCGCTGATTCTCCTCGGTTACCTCGTCCTTCCGTAGTCTTTGGGGAAGGTCTAACGGATGGGCCATAGGAGTCACCGCATCCGTGTCTACTGCGTTCATCTGCGCCACGAACTCCAGGATGCCCGATAAGTCCCGCACATATCGCCCGGCCTCGGTGGGATCGATTTGGACCCGCGCTAGGTAAGCGATCTTGGTGACTTCTTCCAAGGTTAATGTCATGATATTCTCCTCTCGTTTTGATCCACCTTCCAGCGAATTGGAAGAACCGGAAACCTTGAGATTTAATATCATAATCGATTGCTTGTCTTTTTCCCTATCGGATTGCTAGATTAATTGATTGCTTGCAACTTAAACACCTATGTTCAAACGCCTGCGCGGTCTTTTCTCCAACGATCTTTCCATTGACCTAGGTACTGCCAACACGCTGATCTATATCCCTGGTAAGGGGATCGTCTTGAACGAACCTTCTGTGGTGGCGATTCGCGAAGACCGCCTGCGCGGCAATAAGCATATCGCTGCCGTTGGTCATGCCGCCAAACAGATGCTCGGTCGCACCCCGGCCAATATCGTTGCCATCCGCCCGCTGAAAGAAGGGGTGATCGCTGACTTCACCGTGACGGAGAAAATGCTCCAGTATTTTATTAACAAGGTACACGAGAGCAAGCTGCTCAAACCCAGCCCTAGAGTGTTGGTCTGCGTCCCTTGCGGCTCTACTCAGGTAGAACGCCGCGCCATCAAAGAATCCGCCTTGGGCGCCGGCGCCCGTGAAGTCCATCTAATCGAGGAACCGATGGCGGCGGCGGTGGGTGCGGGCTTGCCGGTGGGGGAGGCGTGCGGCTCTATGGTGCTCGACATCGGCGGCGGTACCACCGAGGTCGCGATCATTTCGCTCAACGGGATCGTTTACTCCTCCTCGGTGCGGATCGGCGGCGACCGCTTTGACGAAGCCATCGTCAACTACGTGCGCCGCAATTACGGGACGTTAATCGGTGAGGCCACTGCAGAGCGGATCAAACACACCATCGGCAGCGCCTACCCTTCCGCCGAAGTGATGGAAATCGAAGTGCGTGGCCGCAATCTGGCGGAGGGAGTGCCGCGCAGTTTTACCCTAAACAGCAATGAAATCTTAGAATCTCTGCAGGAACCCCTGTCAGGGATCGTTGGCGCAGTTCGAGCGGCGCTGGAACAGATTCCGCCAGATCTGGGTGCGGACGTGGCCGAACGGGGCATCGTTTTGACCGGCGGCGGGGCCTTACTTAAGGACTTAGATCGCTTGATCGCCGAAGAAACCGGACTGCCGGTGAGAGTCGCTGAGGACCCCATGACCTGCGTCGCTCGTGGTGGCGGCAAAATTCTGGAGACGCTGGACAGCAAAGGTCCTTGCCCCTTCTCGCTGGAATGAGTTCCAGCAAGCTGATTTTTGCGCGCGGCCCATCGCTTAATCTCCGCCTGGCGTTGTGCCTTGTGGCTGCCTGCGCCTTGATGCTTGCCGACCACACGCGCCGGCTAGACCCGGTGCGTTCAGCCCTTGCAGTTGCGGTTTATCCGATCCAATGGCTAGCGCACATTCCGCACGCACTGGGGGAACAAATCTGGAGCCATCTCACTACCTGGACCCAATTGCTGGAAGAGAATCGCCGTCTCAAGCAGGAAATCGCCGAGCTCAAACAGCGCACTTTGAAATACGAGGCGCTGAAAAAAGAGAACGATCGCCTGCGCGCGTTTCTCGACAACTCTTTCACTCTCGGCGAACAGATGCTGGTAGCAGAACTTCTGGCGGTCAATCTGGCCCCTTATGAACACGTAGTGCTGGTCAACAAAGGCAGCCGCTTCGGGGTCCACGTCGGGCAACCGGTGCTGAGCGTGGACGGCGTAGTAGGGCAAGTGATCCGAGTGACGCCGGTCAATGCCGAAGTGCTCCTGATCACCGATCCCAGCCACGCCATTCCGATCCAAGTCAACCGCACCGGCCTACGCGCTATAGCAGTCGGCAGCGGGCATCTGGACCGCGTGGAGGTTCCCAATCTGCCCAACAACGTCGATATCAAACCCGGAGACCTTTTGGTTTCCTCAGGGCTAGGGGGAGTCTTCCCGCAAGGGTATCCGGTGGCGACCGTCACTGAAGTCGAGCCCCAACCGGACAAACCGTTCGCCAGAATCGGCGCCAAACCTGTGGCGGCCCTAGACCGGATCCGGGAGGTGCTGATCACTTTTGGGCACCCTGAACCGGTACCGTTTCTTCCCCCAGACGCTGCCTCAGCGGCGCCAAAGGTCACCGCCAATGCGCCTTGATCGCGAATCTGTAAGCATTCTCCTCAGCCTTGCGGGAGCCGTCTGGCTGCGCCTGTTCGCTTGGCCTGAACTGGTGCTGCCTTTCAACCCGGACTGGGTGCTGCTGGTCATCATTTACTGGTGCTTGGCAACACCGGAACGCTTCGGCGTGGGCTTGGCCTGGCTGACTGGCCTGTTGGTCGATGCGGCCACCGGTAGGCTTTTGGGTCAGCACGCGTTCGTCTACGCCCTGATCGCCTATCCTTGCGTGCGTTTCCATACCAGGCTTCAGATTTTCCCCTTCAACCATCAATTGGCTCTCGTGCTCCTGTTTTTGCTCTTGGCTCAGTTCCTGACGTTCTGGATCGAAGCCTTGCGGGGTAGGGCTTTTCTCACCTGGGAATATTGGCTGCCGTCTTTGACCGGAACCTTGGCCTGGCCTTTTGTCCTAGTCGTATGTCGCACGCTCAGGCAACGCTATCTGACTTTACCTTAAAGCCCACAGCGGCCTTCAGGCTGAAGGACGCCGAACGGGAAAACCGACTGTTTCTGAACCGCCTCGTGACCGCGGCGGGAGTGATCGTCTTGTTGACCTTGGTGCTGATCGGGCGTCTGATCTACCTCCAGGTCCTCGGCCACGAACGCTATGCCATGCTCGCGCGCGACAACCAGGTCAAGATCGCCCCCCTACCGCCTACGAGGGGGCTGATCTATGACCGGCGCGGCGTGGTACTCGCCGAGAACATCCCGGTCTACAGTTTGGAGATCGTCCCCGAGCAGGTGGAAGACTTAGAAGCCACCCTGACTGCCTTGAGTCAGCTCATCGAGCTTAACCCCGAGGAGATCGAGCAATTCAAGCAGCAGCTGCGCCGCCGCAAGCGTTTCGAAAGCATCCCGTTGAAACTGCGCCTAAGCGAGCTCGAAGTGGCCAAGCTGGCAGTCCGCCGCCCATTCCTGCACGGCGTCGAGGTCCAAGCCCGGCTGATCCGATACTACCCTTACGGAGAACTGGTCTCTCATCTGGTGGGTTACGTCGGCAGGATCAACGAACAGGAATTAAAACGCCTGGATCCAGCCGAATATCGAGGCACGACCCACATCGGCAAAGTGGGAGTAGAGCAATCCTACGAAGCCTTGCTTCATGGGCATACTGGCTACGTCGAGATCGAAACCAATGCCCGTGGCCGCGAACTTCGGGTATTACAGGAATCTTCCCCGCAGGGCGGAGCCGACCTATACCTCTCCGTGGATATCGAACTCCAGAAGATCGCTTACGCCGCCTTGGGCGAGCACAACGGTGCGGTGGTGGCGCTCGACCCCAAGACTGGGGAAGTCCTGGCCATGGTAAGCAAACCCGGATTTGATCCTAACCCTTTCGTCTTGGGGATCAACCATCAGGATTATCAGGCGCTGCTTGCTTCTCCCGAGCGTCCGCTGTTCGACCGCGCGCTGCGCGGTATCTATCCGCCTGGGTCCACGATCAAGCCATTCGTGGGGCTGGCAGGGTTGTATTATGGCCTGATCAATCCCCATCGCCGGCTTTATTGCCCAGGTTTCTACCAACTCCCCGGGGTCAGCCACCGCTACCGCGACTGGCGCAAAGGTGGCCACGGCGGGGTGGATCTCAAGGCAGCCATCGTCCAGTCCTGCGACGTGTATTTCTACGACCTCGCCCATCATTTGGGGATCGACCGGATACACGCCTTTTTGCATCAGTTTGGCTTCGGCCGTCCTAGCGGGATTGATCTGATGGGAGAAAGTCGCGGGATCTTGCCGTCGCGCAAGTGGAAACGAGAAGCTTTAGGGAAGACCTGGTACCCAGGAGAGACGGTGATCGCCGGCATCGGCCAGGGATACGTCAAGGTTACCGCGGTGCAATTGGCCAAAGCGGTTGCCATCCTGGCCAACCGCGGTAAAATCACGATTCCCCACGTGGCAGCGATCGAGCGCCATCCTGGGCGGGAGCCGAAACGGCTGTTCCCGGAACCGGTGGAGGGGGAGCTAGGAATAGACGGGCAATATCTGGATAAGGTTATCGAAGCCATGGTTGGGGTGGTCCACAGCCGTTCTGGGACCGCTTGGCGTATCAGCCTGGGAGCAGATTACACCATTGCCGGCAAGACCGGGACCGCGCAGGTGTTCAGCGTCAAGCAGACCCAGGACCACCGCAACCTCAAGATTAAAGACAAAAAATTGCAGGACCACGCCTTATTCATCGCCTTTGCCCCTGCTGACGACCCGCGCATCGCGGTGGCGGTGATCGCCGAAAACGCCGGCCACGGCGGATCGGAAGCCGCTCCCGTGGCGCGTCAAGTCATCGACTACTACCTCAAACACAGCCTGCCATGAGTGTCATTTTGGTCCAGACCGCGCCAGCAAAGAACCCCTGGCAACGCCTCCATCTCGATTCCTTCCTGGTATCGAGCCTTGTGCTTCTGAGCGGGGTTGGGCTTGGGATTTTGTACAGCGCAACCGGCGGCGACCTCTCCCTGGTTTATAAGCAGCTTGTGCGGTTAGGGGTGGCGTTTGCCGCGATGGTCGGCCTTGCTCAGATTCATCCGCGTACCCTGTACCGCTGGAGTCCATTTTTGTACGGCCTAGGCATCGTTCTCCTTGTGGCCGTATTGTTGAAAGGAGACGTCGGCAAAGGTGCCCAACGTTGGCTGGACCTGGGCGTCATCCGGTTTCAGCCGTCCGAATTCGTCAAGATCTTCACCCCCATGCTGCTGGCCTGGTTCTTGACCAGATATCCACTGCCGCCGCGACTTGGCGTCGTCGCGTTGAGCACCCTGTGGATCGGATTGCCGGTGGGCTTGATCGCCAAACAACCGGATTTGGGCACGGCCCTTTTAGTGTTGAGTTCCGGGTGTGCGGTGTTGTTTTTCGCTGGGATTTCCTGGCGCCTCTTGGCGAGTCTTGCGGCCGGGGTAGCCGCAGCCCTGCCGCTGATCTGGTCTTTCTTGCGCGATTACCAAAAAGACAGGATCCTGATGTTTTTGAATCCGGAAGCCGATCCTCTAGGGCGCGGTTATCACACCATCCAGGCCAAGATCGCGATCGGCTCGGGGGGGCTGACGGGCAAAGGCTGGCTGATGGGGACCCAAGCCCACCTGGAATATCTGCCCGAACCCCACACCGATTTCATTTTTGCGGTTCTGGCCGAAGATTTCGGCCTCCTGGGCTGCATCGGCCTGCTCGTCCTGTATCTGGTCATCATCGCCCGCAGCCTGTACCTAGCCCTCCAAAACCAGGATACCTTCAGCCGTCTGCTCGGCAGTAGCTTGGCGTTCACCTTTTTCGTCTATGTGTTCGTCAACATCGGCATGGTGATCGGCATCTTGCCGGTGGTGGGGGTTCCTTTGCCGCTCATCAGCTACGGTGGCACTTCGGTAGTCACACTGCTCGCTGGCTTTGGTATCATGATGTCTTTATCTACCCACCGCAAGCTGGTGTCACCCTGATGCACAAAACGTTAGCTTTCAGCCTGCTGCTTTGGTGGGGTCAAAGCGCCTTCGGCCTGTCCCTGGACCAATATCCCGAGGCTACCCGCTTCATCGAGCGCATGGCAGCCCGCTATCGCTTCGATCCTACAAGCTTGCGCTCCTTGTTCGCCGAGGCTCAGATCAAACCGAGCATTATCGAGGTCATGGATCGCCCCGCTGAAGCCAAGCCTTGGTACGAATACCGGAAAATCTTTCTGACCGAGCGCCGCATCCAGGAAGGTATCAGGTTTTGGCAGCGCCATCGGGATCTGCTCAAACAGGCGGAACGAGTTTACGGCGTGCCTCCCGAAATCATCGTCGCGATCCTGGGCGTGGAGACCCTGTACGGCGCCAATACCGGTTCCTTCCGGGTGCTGGATGCGCTTTCGACCCTGGCTTTCGCCTATCCGCGCCGGGCCGAATACTTCGCCCGGGAACTAGAACAGTTCCTGCTTCTTACCCGGGAGGAAAGCCTGGACCCGCGCAAGCCCCAAGGGTCTTATGCCGGTGCCATGGGCTGGCCTCAGTTTATGCCATCGAGCTATCGCCAGTATGCCGCCGATTTCGACGGCGACGGCCGGCGCGACATCTGGAAAAACCCGGCCGATGTGATCGGCAGCGTCGCCAATTACTTCGCCCAAAGCGGCTGGCAGAGTCGGCACCCGGTGGCCACCCGGCTATCTAGGCGAGCCGAAAGCCTTGCCAATACCGACTTGGATCCCAAATTCACCCTAGCGGAGCTCAAACGCCTAGGGGTTCCTTTAGCACCTTATCCAGACACCCTCACCGCCAACGTGATCAAATTGGATGGGGAGAACAGTCCCGAAATTTGGCTCGGATTTCACAACTTCTATGTCATTACACGCTACAATCGCAGCTTGCTCTATGCCATGGCCGTCCATCAACTGGCGGAGACGATCAAATCTCGACTGGAGGAGATGCAACATGCGCAAAAAAACTAGCCTTGTCTTGACCATCCCCTTGTTCGTGGGAAGTTTTGACCTTCAAGCCCAAGAACCCGGGGTGGATGCGATTCAACCGCTCAAGCCTCACACCCAGCGTGCCAAAAAGCTTTTCTACCGCAAGCGCGGGATCGCTTCCTGGTATGGCAGAAAATTTCACGGCAGACACACCGCAAGCGGCGAAGTCTTCGATTTCAATGACCTGACCGCCGCGCATCCAAGCCTGCCTTTGGGAACCTATGTCAAGGTCACCAATCTCAAAAACGGCCGCAGCATCGTGGTAAAAGTCAACGACCGTCTCCCTTTGCGCCCGATGCGGATCATCGACCTATCTTATGCAGCCGCCTACCGCTTGGGATTACACAAAACTGGCCTGGCGCCGGTGGAAGTTCAGGTTCTCGGTTGATTCACGCGCTTTCTATACCCGGCTGCTATCCATGAAATCACTGCGTCTTGGCTTAAATTTAATTTGGCTGATCTTGCTGTTTGGCTTTGCGGCAGCCCAGGCGGAGATTCCGCCTCCACCGCCATTTGAAGCTAAAAGTTACCTGTTGACCGATTTCCACACCGGCAAGGAGCTGGCCGGATTGGAACCCGATCAACGCCTACCTCCGGCCAGCCTGACCAAGATTATGGCCGTGTACGTGATACTGCACGAACTCGCCCAAGGCAAGCTCAAATTGGACGATTTGGTTACGATCAGCGAAAGGGCCTGGCGGGCGGAAGGCTCGCGTACTTTCGTCGAAGTCAACAAACAGGTGCCGGTGGAAGTTCTGCTCAAAGGGGTCATCGTCCAATCCGGCAACGACGCCACCATCGCCCTGGCCGAGCACGTGGCGGGGGATGAAAGGACGTTCGCCGAAATGATGAACCAGCACGCCCACCGGTTGGGAATGCAAAACACCCACTTCACCAACAGCACCGGTCTCCCTGACCCGGATCACTACACCAGCGCGCGCGACTTAAATATTCTGACGCAGGCATTGATCCGTGATTTTCCCCAGTACTATCCCTGGTTCAAACTGAAGGAATTTACTTACAATAACATTACCCAGCACAACCGCAATTTACTGCTCTGGCGTGATCCTTCTGTGGACGGGGTGAAAACCGGCCATACCCAGGAGGCCGGTTACTGCTTGGTCGCTTCCGCCGAACGCGAAGGCATGCGCCTGATCGCTTCGGTTATGGGAACCCCCAGCGAAAAAGCCCGGACCAACGTAGTACAGGCGCTTTTGGGTTACGGCTTTCGCTTCTTCACCACCCAAAAACTCAAAGACGCAGGAAAACTCGCCGAAGCGCGCGTCTACAAGGGGAAACAGAACCGCCTTGACCTTGGCGTGACTACACCCATCTATGCCACTGTCCCCAAAGGGGAAGAGGGCAAGCTGACCACGACTTTGGAGATCGCCCCCCGGATCATCGCCCCGGTTCAGCAAGGACAGGTGCTCGGCAAGCTCAAGGTGCAGCTGGGTGAGAAAACCATGGCAGAGTATCCTCTAGTCGCCTTGCAAGAGGTGCCTGAAGCGGGGTTTTTCGGCAAGTGGATCGACGAAGGTCTGCTCAAGGTCCAGGAGTGGTGGCAGCATGAGTGATCCCATCGTCTATCTCAACGGCGAGTTTCTGCCTTTAAGCCAAGCTAAGGTGTCGGTCCTAGACCGCGGGTTTTTGTTCGGCGATGGGGTCTATGAAGTCATTCCGGCTTACGGCGGAAAATTGTTCCGGCTCGAACAACACCTTGCGCGCCTGGAGCAAAGTCTGCGTGGCATTCGCTTGGAGCCGCCGCTGACCCCCGATGAGTGGCGCAAAATCTTGAATGAACTGCTTGAAGGCGAACAAGACCAGGCGGTTTACCTCCAGATTACCCGCGGTGCCTACTCCAAACGCGATCACGCTTTTCCCGACTTCGTTCAAGCCACCGTGTTTGCCATGGCCACTCCCTATCCCACCGGCCGCCCGGAACCGGCTAAAGCGATCACCTGCGAGGACATCCGCTGGCAGTGGTGTCACCTGAAGACTACCAACCTGCTCGCCAACGTGCTGCTCCGCCAGGAGGCGATCGAGCGCGGCTGCCAGGAAGCCGTGTTGGTGCGCGATGGACTGGTTACCGAAGGGGCGGCGAGCAATATATTCGTCGTCGCAGACGGTATCTTAGTCACCCCGCCCAAGGGGCCAAAGCTTCTTCCCGGCATTACCCGCGATCTGGTTTTGGAGTTGGCCGCCGCCCACGGTATTGCCTCCCAAGAACGGGAAATCCAAGCGACCGAACTCTTCTGCGCCGAGGAAATCTGGTACACCAGTTCCACCCGCGAACTGGTGCCGATCGTGGAGATCGATGGCAAGCTGGTAGGAGATGGCCGGCCGGGAAAAGTCTATTGGCGGATGTACGAATTGTTCCAAGACTACAAGCGCGCCTTTCGGCAAAGCCGATGAACAGGTTACTCGAAATGTCATTTCGAGCAAAGC
>JBKBMR010000057.1:0-11570 GCA_046295755.1 Methylohalobius sp. | reverse complement strand
GACCATGGCTTCCTTGATCCAGCGCTTGGCAAACCGGTAGTTAGTAGGCATCGCCGCGGATTCACCGGTTACCGGATCACGCAACTGCTTTACTTGGGCAACTTCCTCCGGAGCAGCCACCATTTCCAGAGGTTTAGGTGGTGCCTCTATCGGGGTTTCCATCACCTTGGCATAAAACTCCTTGGCGCCCTCGCCCATAAAAGCCGTAATTAAAATATAGACGATATAAACGATCAACAAAATCGAGATCCCGGCCAGAAAAGTCGTCATTATCAATCCTCCCCCTTGAAATCAGCGTTATCGTTATATAGTTTAAGACTAGCTTATCTATCCTGTTAGAGACAAGGGCTTTAGCTCTACCCTGCGCGAATTAAAATCTCGCCTCGGCCTACTGAGGCCAAATCTCCGCCGTAGCGGTGGACCCGGTCAAAAGCGGCATCAGGGGCAGCAAAGCGGCTGTCAAGGTCCCTAAGGGCGGCAAACCACAAAGGCAAATATGAAAGCGTATGCACCCCACAGTCGCCGAAGGTCGGCAGGATGGACGCTGGCTTTCGCCACAACAGCACCGTCCCCCGTCGCAGGCCGTATCCCAGAAAACTTCCGGTTTCGCCCATCACGGCAACGGTGCCGGCGATCATCCGTGAGGCGCAGTAGTCGCCCACGCTTCCCTCGACCAAGATGATTCCGCGCCGCATTTCATCTCCTACCCGATCTCCGGCATTGCCTTTCACCAGCACGGTACCGCCGCGCATCCCGCGTTTGTTACCCGGAAGCGCCGCCCCTAGAAAATCCCCGGCATCGCCATCGATCTGAAGTTTTCCTCCACGCATTTCACAAGCCGCAAAGATCCCAGCGTTGCCAGTCACCCGGATCTGCCCAGACCGCAAGCCCATCCCCAAATAGGCGCCAGCGTCGCCTTCCACCAGGATGTCCATACCGGCTGCATCCTTGCCGATATAATCGAGCTTGGCCGTAGCATTGCGGATGACGAGCTTAGAAGCCTCCTCGCCTTCAATCTCGAACAACTCATCCACCCGGTAAGCTTTTCTGCCCGACCAGAGCTTGAGCGCGGCGATTTCAGTCCGGCTCAACTTAGCCGCCTCGCTCAAGGGGGAAAGATCTACCCGCCGCCTAGGTTCAGCTTTCAAGATCAAAGTCAGCATAAAGTCAAGCGATAATCTGGTGCAGATGAAAATGGAACGGCCCCAATTTTCCCCCATAGTTGCCGGCGCTGATGCGGCGGATGCCGCGTTCCGCCCCAAGCGCGCAGACGGCCTCGATTCCGGCGCGCATGGCCCGTTCGATATCCTGCCGGCTTAAGCCGTCGATGACAATTTCCATCACCGACCCGATCTCGGGCGAAAGCTGGGTTTTGGTCACGCCTTTGAGGGTGGGACAGAAGGCATCGTTGGTAGAGGCATTCTGACCCTTATACTTGGAACCCACTTTGGAGCCAGAGCGGACCACCCCGCCGGGAAACGGCATGATTACGTTAGGAATCTTGCGCATCGCCTTGATCGCAGCTTCGCACGCTGCCAAGGCTTGGGATTGGGATTCAGCCAGGATGAGAAGGTTGCCACCGCCGATGGCGTCGACGATGTAACCCGTCTCTTCGATCAGAAACTCGCCGTCCATCACCGGAATCCGCCAGAACCGCCGTCCGCCGATGCGTTTGGAGATCTGAAACCCATCGCCGTAGTAGCGCAAATACTGCCCTAAAGGGAGAGGGATTCCCTCGTGGATCCCAGCGAAGAGGGCCGTGCTGGGCGCAGTTAGCACGCATTGGCCAGCGCGGACCTCGACCTGCTTGGTCAAGCCTTTTACCCCCATGGCGAAGATCAATACCGAAACTCCAGGCCGCCCATCCGGGGTCTCTTCCGGGGAAAGCTCGCGCTCTATCCCCGCCTCGCAGCCGCAGCCGATCACCGAGGTAGCAAATCCGGTCATCGCCCTGGCGCTGTGGTAGGCCCACTCCAAATCGTAGGCGGTGATGACCAGGCGCGTTGCCTTCATCGGGAAGGCTTCCGCAAAGGTGTCGTCGATCACAACCCCGTTGATGATCATCGGTTGTGGCTTCCCCAACAGGGATGAACCGTAACGCTGCCGCGTCCGTCCTCGTAAAGCTCTTCGGCGCGGATGACGAAATTGTCGAGCTTCATAGTGAGGTGGCGGTCAAAGTACTCAGCAAGCCGCTTTTCGATGCCTGGGTCGTAAGCCGGCTTGACCACATGGGTAGTACCCCAACTCACTTCGACCACTTGGCCATCTTTGACTACCAGCCTTCCGTCCTTGAATACATAGTCGGGTTTAGCAAACATTTCTTCTTTATTTTCTCTCGGCGTATAGACGGTGATGTCCGCTACCGCCCCAGCTCCCAGATGTCCCCGATCGGACAGGCCGATCAATTCGGCAGGACCTGCGCGGGTCATGATCGCGATCTCGTACAGGGAATACTCGCGCTCGATGCTCGCTAGAGTCGTCATTTTCTGCGCTTCGGGATGAAGTCTTGCCAGCTGCTCGTTGCGGAACGAACGATCCATCAAGAGGCGAATCAGATGAGGATAGCTGGTGAACGGCGCCCCGTTGGGATGGTCGGTGGTCAAATACACCTTCCAGGGGTTGTCGATCAACAAAAAGATCTCCAAGCCAATAGCCCACTGCAGGGCGTTGACGAAGTTCTTATCCCGGTACTTGAACGGCACTACCCCGCAACCGGCATCGCATTCGATGTCCATACACACCCATTTCTTAGGATGAGCGTGGCGAGCGTTGGCGTGTTGGTGCATGCTGTCGCCTGAGGCCGTTACCGTCTGGCCAAACAAAATCTGACCTACGTCCACGGTGATGTTGTGGCTAGCGTTTACCGCCTCGGCGATTCGCGCTGCCCCGGAGGAGAACTTAAAATCCCCTTCGGTGCCATAACTGTGGAACTGGATGTGGGTCAAATGCATGGGCAGACCCTCCACCCCCGCTATAGTCTTCAAGGTGGTCTCTACGTTGCCCGGAACGCCTAGGTTACAGCCGTGGACGTGGAGCGGGTGGGGCACGCCCAACTCGTACACCGCGCGCGCCAGCGCTTTTAGGACCTGGCGCGGAGTCACCCAGTAAAACCGATGCGGTTCATCTAAATCCAGCATCCTTTGGTTAAACTTAAACGCGCTGATACCGCCTGGATTGACCACTTTGACGCCGATGCACTGAGTGGCGTTCAAAGTCCAAGCCACGTAGTCGTTGATCAACTTTTGGTCCGCTCGGTCGCGCAGCAAGCGCAAGAAAAAATCGTCGCTGCCGAGCATGACGTATCCGCCCTTGTCTATGATCGGGATGTCTGCCATTTCCATATGCGCCTGGCGCGCATTGACGGGCAGCACTGCCGGTTCGAAAGCTGCGGTAAATCCCATCTCGGCGTAGCGGTAACCAGTGGTCAGGGTGGTCGGGACGGCGTGACCGCAGCCTGAGCCCAGCAAGGGTGTGCGCCGTACCGGATCGGCCCGATGGTCTTCGGGCAGCATGGTGCGAGCGATGTTGACCTTGCCCCCACCGATGTGGGTATGTATGTCGATAGCGCCGGCCATCACCACCTTACCGCGCAGGTCGTATTCTAGGTCAACCTGCGCGCCGACTGGGGGATCGACGATGCGCCCATCTTGGATGTAAATATCGAGTACGCGGCCGTTGACGCGGTGGGCGGGATCGTAAACGATGCCGCCAGAAAGCTTGATCAGCATTGCTTTACTCCAGAGCTTGATAAATAGAGGTAAGCACTTGAGCGGTGCTGGGAAGCCCAACCTCGCGCAGCTTGAAAAGGCGGATCGCCACCACGTTGTCCGTGCGATAAGTATGACCGGCGTGGTCGATACCGGGGACCCCGACTGGGATATAGACCTCAGGTGTCTGCTCGAAGCTCATGCCACAGCGTCCTAAAACGATCGTAGGGACCTTGCTGGGCGGAGGGCTACGATCAGTGCTGTACGCTGAAATCCAAAGCAAAGCATCGGCCTCCCCGTTCGCCAGCAAGCGATCGGTGGCGTAAAGGTAAGGATCGTATTCAGGAAAGCCGCGGCTGAAGCTGACTCGGATCGGAAAACCGGTCAACCAGCTGCATACTTGGGTCGCAGTCTGATCGCCTTCTTTGCCTCCGAGCGGAAGGCCTACACAGCGCGTGGTGCGATTTAGGTCCTTGATCAATTCGCACGTCATCTGCACGGTCAGTTCCGCATGGGGCCAGTTAAGCGCCGAAGCCGCCCAGGCGATTACCCCGTAGCGGGCGGCTTTCAGCTTGTCCGCCAAGGACTTAAGATCGGCAACGTTGATTCCCCCGACCGTTTCGACCGCCAGCGGACGAGCCTTGACCAAAGCCCTAAGCACCGCCACCACGGCCGGTAGGTCCTCATTCGCACAACCGAGCACTTTAAGCCTACGTGTCCTGGCCCAAGCACCCGAAGGCGGCTTGCCCAGAGACACCACTTCCCGGCACGCGGCCTCTACAAACATGCCATCGACCCAGAAGCAGCGCTCGAAAAATCGGGGGAAAAGAGCCTCTATATCCACTCCCAAGGCTACCAATAGGTCAGCCCGATTTTTGACCTCGGCCAGGGTAGTGGTTATCCAGCCGCTGTCCTGAAGGACCAAAATATTGCGCAAAGCCGCCTGGCTCCCCAGGCTATCTACCACCGCTCCCAAGCGGTCCGCCAGCTTCAGGGCTGCTCGCATCCCGGCCACATCGGTAGCTAGACCCGAGATCAATGGCAATTCAGCCTGTTTTAAGATTTCCACCGCGCGCGCGACCGCCGCCTCTAGAGAAGCCGGTTTCCCCTGGATCAAAGGCCGCCTATCCCCTAGCGGTTGTTCAAATGCCGGTTTGGTGACTTCATCCCCGTTTTCCAATACTTCCACCTGCCCGCCCTGCACTCTGACTTTCAAGTCATCGGAGCCAATGCCGCAAAATGGACTGGGGACGTGCTCCCAAACCCCAGATTCGGTCATGATCGCCATATTCTAGGCTTTGCTTTACCTAAAGTTTCCCCCAAAGCGCTTCCCGCTCAGCTGCGCGTCGGCATACACCAAAATCTCGCCTTTGTTCAACTCGATGGAATCGCCGCTCCAACGTTGATATTGACCGCCGATATAGGCATCGTCGATGAAGAACCCCTGTTTGCGGAGATAAAGCAGAATGGTTCGCACAATGGGTGGTCGATACGTGGTGTCGTAATTGAACGTGGGCAAAAGCTCGATCGGTTGGGTGGTAATGATGGTCCCGCGCACCATCCCGGCCCCTGGACGCATACCCATCTGCCCAAGAACCACGACAGTGCCAGCTTTCAGGTTAACCCCGGTGAAATCTCCGCTGCCTCCGGCGATGGCGATCAACCCTCGGCGCATCCCATTTCCGACCTCGTTTTTGGCGCTGCCGTGGATGAAAATTTCCCCGCCGGTCATGCCTATGGCCGCCCCGCGCACCGCGCTGCCGACCATATGCCCGGCATCGCCCCGAATGGTAATCCTACCGCCAGCCATTTCCCGGCCTACCCAATCGGAAGCTGAGCCTTCGACGATAATCTCACCGCCGGACATTCCGGCACCCAGATGCGCTCCTACATCCCCGATGATCCGCAGCCGCCCACAGGTCATGCCGCAACCGAGCAGCTTAACCTTAGAAAGATCACCCTCCACGGTCACCTCGCCATCCGTAACTTCTCCCTGGACGTGGAAAAACTCCCCCAATTGGGCTTTTTGGTTGCCGTGGAAAACTAACAATTCGGCAACCTCTTTTTCACTCTTGCCGAGCAGCCGGTCTGGGCAGATGCAGTCGGCCTCTAAGGGAACGCTAGGGGCGGTGTGCAAGACCAATCTCATGATCCCCCCTGCAGAATGTCATAAAGCCTCAGCTGAAACTGGCCGAGGCTTCCGCCGTAATTGCCGGCGGTGATCTTAACGATACCATCGCCCGCCGCCGCCTGGATGCCACGCCGCATGGACTCTGCCACTGCCTCCTCACTCAGACCATCGATGACGATCTCCAACACGCAGCCAACCGTTTCCGGCAGACAAGTCTTTACCCGTCCGCGCAGCGAAGGACAATAAGCTTCGTTGGTCGAGGCGGGAAGGGATTTGTACCGCGATCCCGGCTTGCTGCCGCTGCGCACGACCCCGTCCGGGAACGGAAGAATCACACCAGGCACTTGCATGGCTTCTACCGCTCTTTCTGCAGCGTGCAGGGTAAAAGGCAGATCCTCCCCGAGGATCAGAATGTTGCCACCGCCCACGGCAGGCTGCACGCCGAAGGACTCCTCGACCAGAAACTCCCCTTCCATCACCGGGATCCGCCACAAGCGAGTATTCCCGAGCACCTTGCTGGCTTGATAGCCGTCCCCGAAATAGCGCAGCTTTCCCCCAACCTCCACGCGCTCGCTTGCCTCCAGGCCGTTGAAACAAGCAGTGGTGGGACAGGTCATTACGCATTGGCCGATCCGTTCGACTAGACGGGCAGCTACCCCTTTGGGGCTACCCGCAAACAGCAGGACGCTGACCCCCGGCCTGCCATCTGGGGTCTCATCTGCTGGAATCCGGCGCTCGATCCCGGCTTCGCACTTGCAGCCGATGACCGAGGTCGCAAACCCGGTCATGGAGCGGGCCGCAGCCAGCGCCCATTTTTCGGTCTCGCCGGTGATGATCACGCGTGCCCCCCACATGGCGAAGGCTTCGGCAAAAGTGTCTGCGATTTCGGTCGGCCCGATGAACATGCTTTCCTCTCCGGACAATCAAACCTAGAGGCTTATGACCTCACTCCGGTCAATCTTGAATCGGTTGTAGGCACTCTGACTCCGTGAGGAAGGTAGTGTTCATCGACCGGATAGTTTTCGAACTGCACCGAGTAATACTCCTCGAAGAAAGGCTTAAGGACCGCCTCGATCGCGGGGTCGTACTCCGGGGAGAGGTGAAAAACTCTGCCTTGAAAATCGCGACAGAACTCATAGTCGTAGATGAAAAACTCCCCACCTTTCAAAACGTAGCGGGCCGCGTTGAACATCGCCTCCTTGTCCGGTTGCTCGTCATAGATGGTGATGTCGGCGTCCGCCCCGACCCCAAGGTGGCCTTTGTCCTTAAGCCCAAGCAGCTTGGCCGGTCCAGCCCGGGTAATGATAGCGATTTCATATAGGCTAAACTCGCGGTCGATGTCGAGCAAAGAGGTCTTGGCGATGGCTTTGGGATTGGCTTTTTTCGCCTGCTCGTCGCGAAAACTTTTGTCCATCAGCAGGCGAATCAACCTAGGGTAGTTCTGGAACGAGCCGCCGTTAGGATGGTCGGTGGACAGCACCATGCGCCAGGGGTCTTTGGCGAGCAAGAACAACTCCAGCCCGATCGCCCATTGCAGCGCGTGGGTGTAAACGCGCTCCTGGTAGGAGAAGGGAAGAATCCCGCAGCCCGACTCACATTCGGTGTCGGCGTTGACCCACTTGTTGCGGGTCACGTTGCGCAGCAGCCAAGTGAGAGGGGCATCGGCGGTCATCAGGGTCGCCTTGCCAAACATCACCTGCCCCACGTCGGCGCTGATATTGGGGTGGGCATCGATGTACTCGACGATTTCCTTAGCGGCGGAGGTCGGATTTTTGCCCCTTTCCCCACCGTAGCAGTGGAACTGGATATGGGTGATGTGCACCCGCCGATCCTCGGCGGTCTTCATGGTTTCTAAAGTAGTTCGGTAATTGCCGCTGTGGCCCAAATTGTTGCAGTGGATGTGGGCCGGATGGGGCAACCCCAAGTCGTTGCTGACGTCGATTAAGGCTTTGATGATCTTGCGCGGCGTCAGATTCTCAAACCCGGAAACCGGTTCGTCGATATCGTGTACATTGGCGTTGCGGCGGCCTTTCCAAGGCTCGTCGCCGCCGGGATTGACGAGCTTGATCGCATAGGCTTTGGTCGCGTTGAGCCACCAGGCCACGGCTTCGCGAAACTCGTCCATCCGCCCCTGCGCTAACAATTGGTTGAGGCAAACGTTGTTCGCCAAAAGCAGATAGAACCCTTTGTCGATCACCGGGGTGTCGTGGAGCTCCTCGAGGGCATGGCGAGCACCCAGAGGGGGGATCGCGGCCTCCATAGCGGTGGTATAGCCCAAGGTGGCATACCGGTAACCGGTGGTGAAGGTAGAAGGCACCACCCCTCCTACCCCCGAGCGCAGCTCGCCGACTCTGGGCTGGACGTCGCGGCGGTGGTCCTCAGGCAGGAATTTGCGCGCCAGATTCACTTTGTGGCCGGCGATATGGCAATGCATATCGACTCCGCCCGGCATCACCACCATGCCTCTGACATCGAGGACCGGCGCCTCCTCGGGCAGGTCTGCGACGATCTTGCCATCCTGGACGCAGAGGTCTTTGACTTCGCCGTCGATCCCGTTGATCGGATCGTAAATCTTGCCGTTCTTGATGCGCAAACTAGTCATAGGTTTCCTTATGCAGCTTGGATGGTCTGCCGCCTGATCCCTTTAAGCTCCAAGATTCGTTCTTTCAGCCGACGCAGGATCTCCTCGTCGCTGGGATAAGGCGACTTGAACGCCGGCCTCAAGGGTAAAGCGACGTTGTCCATCCGATAAACCGTTCCTGCCACATTGATCCCATAAGCGGCGACGGTAAACGCCACCTTGGCGATCTGGCTAGTTCGGGTCGGTTTGGGATCCAGGGTGATCACCGGGATTTTATGCAGGTGCTCGATCGCTTTGCGCGGGAAATTGGCTGCCGGATCCGAGGCCACCACCAACAGCGCGTCGGCCTCGCCGCGCGCCAGCACGTCTACCGTGGTAAACTCGCCCGGGTTGAAGCGTGGATACCCCCGGTTGAAATTGACCCCGAACGGATAACCGGTCTGCCACGACACGACGTTGTCGGCGCCGGTGACGTTGCCATGGCCGCGCACTGGATTGGCGACGAAATGGGTAAAGTTGTTCAGGTCTGTGGCCAAGGCGAGCAAGGCGGCGACGTTAAAATGGCGGCCCCGCGTCATGCTCAGGCCCATGCCGAAGAAGATCACCCCGAAGCGGCAGTTTTTCATGCGCTCTACCAAGTCCTTCAGGACTTCCAAGGAAATCCCGGTCCGCTCTGCCACACTTTCGTCTACGAACTTCCCCCGCACCAAAGCCCGAAGCGCCCACAACACTTCGAAGTCGCGCCCCGGCTTGACTTGCAGGAAAATATCCGCTTCTTGGGCGCTTTTGGTCTTGCGCACGTCCACCACCACCACGGTGCGGTCGGCGCGTCCACCCGGCAGATACTTGCCCTTGGCCTTGACCGAATAACGCTCGAAATGGCGCGGGTGCGCCTCGACCGGATTGCCGCCCCAATATAGGATAAAATCCGCCCGATTCTTGATCTCTCCAAGGCTTGCCGTGCTTTCGCCGATTCCCTGGAAGGCCATCCCCGATGGGCCGTGGCAGACCGAAGTGGTGGTATCGATGTTGCCGTTTAAGAAATCAGCGATCGCCACCGCCTCCTTTTGGGCCTCGCAGGTGGTATCGCTCAAACCATACACGGCCGGAAACTTGGCTTTGACTAAGATCTGAGCCGCCGCCTCAATCGCCTGTTCTAGACTTACCTCTTTGCCGTCGAGCAAAGCGACCGGGTAGTCTTCTATTTTGTGTTCCAAAAACCAAGCTCGCCCTAACTCACAGGCATTACCCGCACGGGTGATGCTCTTGCCGTCGGGAGCAACGACCAGTGCGATATCGTCGCAGACACAGCCGCAAAAGGTGCACACGGCATTTTTGATTGTGCGCGCTTCATTCATGGCACCCCCTCACTGGGTGTTGGTTTAAAAACCGCGTTTTTCTCTTAGCTTTTTAACCAAAATGCAAATTTTTTGCAACTGCAAATCTTTCCGGCTTGCCGCTTAGCCGTGGATTTTTTATGCTTTTTTAACACCTTTGAAACTTGTAGGAGATTTGCATGGCCGAGCGCCTTACCCTGATTCCGGTCCGCACCAGCAAACAGGGCATGTCTTTGAATGCCGGCAAACTAAAAAAAGAGTATTGTGAAGAAACCTCGACCGTAGAATTGCACCGCCAAGACATGGCCAAATTGGGCCTAAAGAAAGGCGACAAGGTCCGCCTGCGCTCTTCCACCGGAATCGAGGCCATCGTCACCTGCAAAGAGCGCAAGGGCGACGATGCTACCCCAGGGCTGGCTTTCATCGCCTATGGGCCGGTAAGCAGCCTATTCATGGAAGAAGACACCGCCGGCACCGGGATGCCCTCCTCCAAGCATCTTGAAGTCGAACTGGAAGGTCCCATCGGCGAAGACGGGCAACTGATCTCCGCTCGCCCCGCTCCAGAGCAGGCTTTAGGCGCCTCCTGCCCCCTGACCCAAGAGCAGCTTACCGCTTTAAACGCGCTCATGCGCGCGCCGCTTTCGCCCACCCAGGCCGCTTGGCTGAGCGGCTACTTTTTCGCTTTGAGCGGGGCGCAACCAGTCGCCCAGGCGGCCGTCCAACCCTCTAGCCGCCCGCTCATGACCATCCTGTACGGCTCCCACACTGGCAACGGCGAGGGGATTGCCGAAACCCTGATGAGTATGGCCAGCGCCGAAGGCTTAAACGCCCGCCTGGTCGATATGGAAGAATTCGATCCCCAAGAGCTGGAGCGCGAGCAGCTTTTATTCGTTATCGTCAGCACCCACGGCGAGGGTGACCCGCCCATCGCCGCCGAAAAACTTCACGCTTATCTGAAGAATTACGCAGGTCCACCCCTAGAAAACTTAAAATACGCGGTTTTTGCCTTGGGCGACAGCAGTTATCGGTTTTTCTGCCAGACCGGTAAGGATTTCGACCAATACCTGGAGAAAGCCGGCGCCACCCGCATCCTGGAGCGGGTCGATGCCGACGTGGATTTTGAGGAACCGGCCCAAGCCTGGATGGCTCAAGTCCTCAAAACCTATCGGGAGTTCGCCGGACAGTCTCAACCCGGCGGCGCCGCGGTCGCCGCACCCACCGGAAGAAAAGCAGCTTACGGCAAAACTAACCCCTACCCGGCCCAGGTCATGGTCAATGTCAACTTAAACGGCCAAGGCTCGGCCAAGGAGACCCGCCACATCGAGATCGACCTTAAGGAATCCGGCCTAAGTTACGAGCCGGGCGACGCCCTTGGGGTCTATCCCGAAAACAACCTAGGCTACGTCGAAGACCTGTTGGCGGCGCTTGGGATGAGCGGTGAGGAAGAAGTCACCGTGGGCAAGGAAACCGTCACCCTGCGCCGGGCGTTCACCCACCTTATGGACATCACCGCCTTGAGCCAGCCGCTGATCGCCAAATACGCCGAATTGGTCGAAAGCGAATCTTTAAGAGCCTTGCTCGCCGACGAACAGGCCTACCACGACTACACTTGGGGTCGGCAAATCCTGGACCTGGTCAAGGAATACCCGCCGCGCGGCATTAGCCCACAGGAGTTCGTTGACCTTTTGCGCAGGATTCCGCCCCGCCTGTACTCCATCGCCTCCAGCCTCAAGGCTTATCCGGATCAAGCGCACCTACTCGTCGGCGTAGTCCGCTACCACAGCTTCGGGCGCGACCGCGAGGGCGTTTGCTCC
>JBKBMR010000056.1:9212-11820 GCA_046295755.1 Methylohalobius sp. | reverse complement strand
CCAACTACCTGGCCCGGGCCCAGGTCGGCGAGCGCCTGCCAGTGTACGTCCAAGCCAACAAAAACTTCCGCCTGCCAAAAGACGGCGAGGTGCCGATCATCATGGTCGGCCCAGGCACTGGGCTTGCCCCATTTCGGGCTTATCTCCAGGAACGCCGGGCCACCGGAAGCCGGGGGAAAAACTGGCTATTCTTCGGCGACCAGCATCAGGCAAGCGATTTTCTCTACGGCGAGGAGTTGACGCAGATGCACCGCGACGGCTTCCTCACCCGGCTGGACCTGGCTTTTTCCCGCGACCAGGACCGGAAAATCTACGTCCAGCATAGAATGTTGGAAAACGCCAAGGAACTCTATGGCTGGCTGGAGGAAGGCGCCTATTTCTATGTTTGCGGTGACGCCAGCCGGATGGCCAAAGACGTCCACCAAGCGCTGCTTCAGGTCATCGCCACAGAGGGCGGAAAGACCCCTCAAGAGGCAGAAGAATACTTAGACGCCCTGGTGAGCGCCAAACGGTATCTGCGCGACGTCTACTAAGTTTTAGGCCCCAGCCGCTCCTCCACCTTCAGCACCAGGCGGGTGGTTTTAAGCATGGTATCCGGGTTAAGGCTGATCGAATCGATGCCGCACTCGACCAAAAACTCAGCCATTTCCGGGTAATCTGAGGGGGCCTGACCGCAAAATCCTGAATGGACGCCGTGCTTGCGGCAGCCGTCGATGGCCAGCCTAATCATCGCTTTGACTGCTGGATCGCGTTCGTCATAGTCGAAGGCGACCAACTCCGAGTCGCGGTCTACTCCCAAAGTGAGCTGGGTCAGGTCGTTGGAGCCGATGGAAAAGCCGTCGAACAGCTTGGCAAACTCGGAAAGCAAGATCACGTTGCTGGGAATCTCGCACATGCAATAGACTTTAAGGCCATTTTCCCCGCGCTTTAGGCCAAACTCGGCCATTTTCTCCAGCACCTGTTCGGCTTCGTCCACCCGCCGCACGAACGGCAGCATCACGATCACGTTGAAAAGCCCCATCGCCTCGCGCACCCGCTTGATCGCCGCGCACTCTAAGGCAAAACCGGCTGCATAAGCCGGGTGAGCATAGCGCGAGGCGCCGCGAAATCCCAACATGGGGTTAGACTCTAGAGGCTCGAACCAGCGTCCGCCGAGCAAGGCAGCGTATTCGTTGGTTTTAAAATCCGACATCCTCACCACCACCGGTTTGGGATAAAACGCCGCGGCGATGGTGCCAATGTTTTCAGCCAAGTTACGGACGAAGTATTCTTTGGGATCAGCATAGCCGCGCGTGAGCTCGGCAATCGCCTGGCGTTCCTTGGGGTCTTGGACTTTTTCCGGATGGACCAGGGCCATGGGATGAACCTTGATCGCCTCGCTGATAATGAACTCCATCCGCGCCAGTCCTACCCCGTCGTTGGGGAGGAGCGCCGTGCCAAAAGCTAGCTCTGGATTACCCAAGTTGAGCATGAGCTTAGTCTTAGGCCTAGGTAACTGCGCCAGATCGAGCCGCTCCACGGTAAAAGGCAGCTCGCCTTCATACACCCGCCCGACATCGCCTTCGGCGCAAGAGACCGTGACAATCTGGCCGTCTTGGAGCACTTCGGTGGCGTTTCCGGTGCCGACCACCGCCGGGACTCCAAGCTCGCGCGCGACGATGGCCGAATGGCAGGTCCTCCCGCCGCGATTGGTGACGATCGCCGCGGCGGTCTTCATCACCGGTTCCCAGTCGGGGGTGGTCATGTCCGCGACCAGCACTTCGCCGGGTTGAAACTCCGAAAGCCTGGCCACCTCGGGGATCACTCGCACCCTGCCGGTGGCGATTTTGTTTCCCACCGCGCGGCCGCTGAGTAAGACCCTGCCCGGAGAAGCGAGGCGATATTCTTCCCAAAGCGTAGCTTTTTTCTGCGAAGCGACCGTCTCTGGTCGCGCCTGGACCAGATACAATTGCCCGTCCAGCCCGTCCTTGGCCCACTCCATATCCATAGGCCGACCATAGTGGTCCTCGACCTTGATGGCATAATCGGCTAGGGTAAGCACTTCCTCGTCGCTTAGGCAAAAGCGCTCGCGTTCGGCCTTTGGGGTGGGAACGTTGCGGGTGGTCAGATGCCCGCCCTCGGCGTAAATCAGCTTGACCTTTTTGGTTCCCAGTTGGCGTCTGAGCACTGCCCGGTACCCCTGGCGGAAAGTTGGCTTGAAGACGTAGAACTCGTCTGGATCCACCACTCCCTGGACGACGTTCTCGCCTAGCCCCCAACTGCCTTCGATGAATACTACATCGCGAAAGCCAGTTTCGGTATCCAAGCTGAACATCACCCCGCTAGCGGCTAAATCGGCGCGCACCATCTTCTGCACCCCGACCGAGAGGTAAACCTTAAAATGGTCAAAGCCTTGATCGATGCGGTAGTGGATGGCGCGATCGGTGAACAAGCTGGCAAAGCAGCGCTTTACTGCCTCGATCAGCGCCTCACCGCCGCGGATGTTCAGATAGCTCTCTTGCTGGCCGGCGAAACTGGCGGTGGGCAGGTCCTCGGCGGTAGCCGAAGAGCGCACCGCCACGCTCAAAGCCTCGCCGTATTCGCGTTCCAGCTGGCGATAAGCGGCTAC
>JBKBMR010000056.1:2843-9113 GCA_046295755.1 Methylohalobius sp. | reverse complement strand
AATCTCCTCGCGCAGCTCGTCCGGGATGCCCGCCTCGTAGACGATGCGGCGGGCTTTGGCCGCGCGCGCTTTGAGGTCTTGCACGTCATTTGGGTTCAACCCGGCTAAAACCTGGCGCAGCCTGTCCCAGGCGCCTGCGCAGTCGAGCACATAACGGTAGGCTTCGGCGGTGATAGCAAATCCGTCTGGGATTTTGACTCCCTTAGGGGCAAGGGCTTGGATCATTTCCCCCAAAGAGGCGTTCTTGCCTCCGACCAGCGGCAGATCGGCAAGGCTTAAGTCGGCAAAGAAGCGAATAAATCGAAACGGCATAGCTTTCTCCTTAAGAAGAGGGATCGATATTGAACCTATTATGCCGCTTTTGGCGTTGGGAAACTCACCCTTTGCCGATTACAATCTAAGCGGCAATCTCTAAACAAGCACCGAGGCACGACGATGCAGCTGTTTCGTACCAAACTGACCGCCCACGATTTTACCGAAGGAGGCTTAAAGCGTTGCCTGAGCGCCTTCGATCTCACGCTACTTGGCATAGGCGCCATCATCGGCACCGGCATCTTTGTTTTGACCGGGATCGTAGCCGCGACTTTAGCCGGTCCCGGGGTAATTTTGTCGTTCGTGTTTGCCGGCTTGGCCTGCGCTTTTGCCGCTTTGGCCTATGCCGAACTGGCTTCGGCCATCGGCGGCTGCGGCAGCGCTTACGGCTATAGTTACGCCGCCTTTGGCGAGCTGATCGCCTGGCTGGTCGGCTGGAACCTGATCTTGGAATACGGAATCGCGGTGGCGGCGGTGGCTAACGGCTGGTCGGGATATTTCTGCGATGCCCTAGCGGCGATCGGGATCGAACTGCCCAAAGCCTTAACCCACGCCCCCAACGCCGGGGGAACGATCAACCTTTTGGCCTCTTTGATCATCCTCATCTTAATGGGGCTTTTGATCTTGGGGGTGAAAGAAAGCGCGCGCTTGAACGCGGCGATGGTGGGGATCAAACTCCTGACCATCGCCGTGTTCGTGGCCGTGGCGGCTTTCCACGTCGATCCTAGCCTTTGGAAGCCGTTTTTGCCGTTCGGCTGGTTCGACTACACCCCAGAAGGTAAGCCAGTTGGAGTATTGGCGGGAGCGTCGATCGTGTTTTTCGCTTACGTCGGTTTCGATGCGGTCTCCACCGCGGCTGAGGAGGCCATCAATCCCCGCCGCGACGTCCCGCTCGGCATCGTCGCCTCGCTCGCCTTCTGCACCGTGGTGTACATGCTGGTGGCCGCGCTTCTGACCGGGGTAGTGCCGTATCCTCAGCTCAACGTTTCCTCGCCGGTCGCCCACGCCTTACACCTTATCGGCATCCGCTGGGCCTCGGCTTTGGTCGCTGCCGGGGTGATCGCAGGTCTAACCACCGTGATGCTGGTGCTTTACTACGGCCTGACCCGGATCATTTTCGCCATGTCCCGCGACGGCTTGCTGCCACCCTGGTTCGCGCACGTCTCCCCGCGCACTCATACCCCAGTACGGGTGATCGTGCTCTGCGGCCTGATTATGGCGATCATCGCCGGGCTAGTACCCTTGGGAGAACTTGCCGAACTGGTCAACATCGGGACTTTGTTCGCTTTCGTCCTGGTGTGCGGCGGGGTAGTCGTGTTGCGCATTACCCAGCCAGAACTGCATCGCCCATTCAAAGCCCCCTTAAATCCTTTCCTCCCCCTGCTCGGCGCAGTATCGTGCGGGGCTTTGATGGCGTTTCTGCCTAGTTTGACCTGGTACCGCTTTATCATCTGGCTGGCAATAGGTTTTGTGATTTATTTCACGTATTCTTATCGCCACAGCAACCTAAGTCCCAAACCGGTCAAAGTTAAGCACCTGCGCTGAAGATGCTGCCGCGCACCGTCATCCTCTTGAGCCTGGTCTCGTTTCTGAACGACGCGGCGAGCGAATTGATCACACCTTTGCTGCCTTTGTTTCTGACTGCCACGCTCGGAGCGGGACCTTGGGTGGTGGGGTTGGTGGAAGGAGTGGCCGAAACCACCGCAAGCGTGCTGAAAATCTTCTCTGGCCGGCTGGCCGACCGCGGCCTCCGCCATAAGCTTTTGGTGCTCTCTGGCTATACGCTGTCTAACCTGTGCCGTCCTCTGATCGGCCTGGCAGGAGCCTGGAGCATGGTGCTAGGACTGCGTTTCCTGGATCGGGTCGGCAAAGGCATCCGCACCGCCCCGCGCGACGCGCTCATCGTCCACACCACCCCGCCTGAGCTCCTAGGACGCGCCTTTGGCTTTCATCGGGCGTTGGACAACGCCGGAGCGATTGCAGGACCCATCGCCGCTTTCTTTTTGCTCAACTTAGGCCTACCCATGACGCAGGTTTTCTTGTGGTCGGCTGTGCCTGGGGTATGTGTACTGGGACTATTGCTCCTTGGACTTAAAGAACCGCCCCGGCCGCCTAGGCTCTCCCCTCCGCCTTTGCGCTGGCACGCTCTCGATACCCCGCTTAAAGGATTAATCCTGGCAAGCGGCGGGCTTCAGCTCGCAGCAGCCCCCGAGGTGTTTTTAGTGCTGTGGGCCACTGAGCGGGGGTTGGAGGTCGCTTGGGCGCCCTTGCTCTGGGCTGCCGCTAGCGTAGTCAAAACCCCGATCTCGCTGGCCGGCGGGGAGCTTTCCGATCGCATCGGCCAGTTGCCAGTCTTAGTGTTGGGTTGGGGCATGCGGGTCGGGACGCTCATCGCTTTGGCGCTAGCCCAAAACGGTGCGCTTTTGACCTGGGGATTGTTTCTTGGCTATGCCGCCGCATTGGCCATGACCGAGGGGCCGGAGCGCGCGCTCGTAGGAACATGTGCTCCCAAAGCCTTGCGCGCGACCGCCTTTGGTCTGTATCACATGACCGTGGGACTGGCCGCCCTTCCTGGCGGGGTATTGTTCGGCAGCCTATGGCAATGGGGGGGAGCGCCTCTGGCGTTTGCCTTTTCCGCAACCGGCACCGCGGTTTCCGCCGTCGTCCTGCTGGCTTATACCCGCCGCGGTCATAGCCTTCGCACCTGAACCTGCTCCAAAAGCTGCGGCAATTCCTCAGGCAAAAATAATTCGGTTCCGGGTTGGCGCACGGTGCCGACGCTCACCGCTACCGCCAAGCGTAGAACTTCAGGCAATTCCAGGCCGCGCACAAAACCAGCCACCAGTCCGGCCACCAACGAGTCGCCTGCCCCGACGCTAGAAAGCACATTTACTTGCGGTGGGGCCGCCAAAAAGCGGGCTTCCCGTCCGACGAGCAATGCCCCGTCTTTCCCCAGCGAAACGCACACATAAGCCACTCCTTGGGCGAGGATTTTCTCCGCCTCGCTCAGCACTGAAGGCAAGTCGGGCAAAGGCCGGCCGCTTAATTGTTCCAGTTCGTAGCGATTGGGCTTGACCAGAAACGGGCCAGCGGCTACCCCTTCCTTAAGCAATCCGCCGTGGGCATCCAGCACCGCCCGCCCCCCTTGGCTTTGGATTTGCCGGATGAAGGCGGCATAGGCATCTTCTGCCACGCCTGGCGGGACCGACCCGGTCACCACCCCGTAGCCGCTCCCGACCTGGCCGACAAAGCGCTCGCCCAGTCCTTCCAACACTGCCTTGGGCAAATACGGCCCCTGACCGGTGACTTCGTACTGAGCACCGGTTTCCTGCTCCAGGATGGTAGCGTTGATGCGAGTTTCTCCTTCTACCCAGACGTACACCGGGTCGTCCAGGTGGCGAGCCAACAAGCGCTCCAGAAACGCGCCGGTCTCTCCTGCCAGCACGCAGAAGTTGCTCGCCGCGATCCCCAGCCGCTTGAGCGCTCGCCCGACGTTGATTCCGTTGCCGCCTGGGTCGAAGCGGCTGGTTTTGGCGCGGACTTTCTGGTTGCAGATCAACTTCCCGATCTCGTAGGTCACGTCCACCGCCGGATTTAAGGTCAAAGTGGCTACCGGCATAGCTCCCCTTCGATCAAGCTCTCTCCTTTGCTCTGATACCACCATACGATGCCGTTCCAAATCTCTTCGGCGGTCTCGGCATACCAGAAGAGTTCCAAATCTTCTAGGTCGATGGCGCCATCTTCGACCAGAAAGTCGAAATCGATCACCCGGCGCCAATATTCCTCACCCACCAACACCACCGGCACCGGCCGGATCTTACGGGTCTGGATCAGGGTCAGGGTTTCGAACAACTCGTCCAGCGTGCCAAAGCCGCCTGGAAACGCCACCAAAGCCTTAGCGCGCAGCAAAAAATGCAGCTTGCGCATAGCGAAATAGTGGAACTGAAAGCACAGTTCGGGGGTGATGTAGGGATTGGGAAACTGTTCGTGGGGCAGAGTGATGTTGAGCCCGACGCTTTTGGCCCCTACCTCGAATGCGCCGCGGTTGGCCGCCTCCATGATGCCAGGTCCGCCTCCAGTTACGACCACTAACCGGCAGTCTAAAGGTCCCTGGCCGGAGTTGCCGACCAGTTGTCCGAATTTCCGGGCGATCTCATAGTATTTGGCTTTAGCCGCGATACGCTCGGCTACCTGCACGCGCCGCTTGAGTTCTTGATCGTCTGGACGCTTTTCAAGCGCCGCTTTTAAAGCCTTAAGCCTGCGCTTTGCGACCTTAGGTTCAGGAATGCGAGTACTGCCGAAGACGACGATGGTACTTTTGACTCCGGCGCGCTGGAGTTCCAGTTCCGGCTTGAGATAGTCCAGCTGCAAGCGAACCGGTCGGGTCTCGTAGCGATTGAGAAACTCGGGGTCGGAGACGACCGGGCGAAAGCTCGCGCTTGCCCGAATTTGTTGCACCCTGCGCCAGGCCTCTGGGTCTTCTTCCAGCGGCCTAGGAAGCTCCCAGGGCAGCGGTTCACGCCGCTCCAGAGCGGGCGGCTTGGGCAGCACGCAGACCTTGGAGGATTCGTTCGGGTCGCTCACTTTGGCATTCTCTCCTTTAGGTTTCATAAAGCTTTAAGCATACCATTTCTGCGCGTTTGAGTTTTTCCCCCAAACCCTAAGATGCTATACTCGCCGCCGTCGCAACCCGCCTTCAAGGAAATTCCATGCCAGGATGGATCGTCGTTTCCGCCATCGCCTGCATCACCTTTCTGGGTGCGCTGCTGGCCGGGCTTCTGCCCCGCTTGCTGTTGCCTGGCAGAAAGTTCGCCAGCGCCATGCCCGGGATCGCCGCCGGGCTGTTGCTTGCTTCCGCCTTGGGTTTGGTGCTCCCAGAAGGGTTTGAACTCGTGTTCCACACCCTCGAAAACCGCACCTTATTTGCGCTTCCCGCGGAGCTTTTGGGGGGACTGGCGGTACTTTTGGGATTTTTGTTCATGCTTGGACTGGAAAGCGGCGGGATGGAGCATGAACTGCCCAACGCCCAGCGTTCCCTTCATCCCCTGGCGCTGGGCCTAGGCATCCATGAACTCACCGACGGGCTGGCTTTGGGGGCGAGCTTAGCTACCGGTTCGCTGACGCTCACCTTGCCGATCCTAGCAGCAGTCCTGGCGCACCGGATTCCGGTTGCCTTCGGCCTAGGGGCGTTTCTGTGGCAGAGCCAAGAGGAAATCCCCCATCCGCTGCGCACTCTGGTTTGGTTCAGCCTGGCCACTCCTTTGGGGTTGCTTTTGACTTTCTTGCTCCTCAAGCACCTGTCCCATGCTTGGATCGGGCTTTGGCTGCTCTTTTCCGGCGGCACTTTTCTCTATGTGGCGGCGGTGGACGCACTCGGCCGGGTGCGCTTGGAGCAACCTGGGATGCGCTCGTTCTTGTTAGTCGGGCTAGGGGTGGCTCTGGTCATCGCCGCACTGGTGCTGTTTCGGATATTTGGCCTTAAAACTGAGCTGCACGGCTGACCCGGCTAGGTCCTTTTCCGATCCCCTCTCTCATCCTCTCAGCGGGGAACCCGTCTGCTGCGCACGATCTGATAGCCAGGGCGCCAGAGGTAATACACCGGTGCCGACAGCATGTGGACCAGTTGCGCCGGCGAGGGAGATACTCCCGGCGATACCGCCGACGACGATGGCCATCGTCTGCTTGGTGCTCGCCTCGATGCCCATCCAGTGAAATATGCGGATTGATGTCAGCAGGCCGACGAAATGGCCTAGGAATACGATCAACACCCCGGTATGGAACAGGACGGAGCCGAAGATCAGCTGTCTGCGGCGCAGCAATTGGCTGGAGCCGGCGCCAAGCACTGTCAAAGCGACATAGGGATAAATGCAAAACAGCCAGAAATTGAAATCATTCATAACAAATCTTGCCGGATTCTAGCAGCTACTTGGCTGTCTTGGGCCAAGATCACCAGTTCAT
>JBKBMR010000056.1:0-2743 GCA_046295755.1 Methylohalobius sp. | reverse complement strand
AATTGAAATCATTCATAACAAATCTTGCCGGATTCTAGCAGCTACTTGGCTGTCTTGGGCCAAGATCACCAGTTCATCGCCTTCCTGAATTTCCAGCTCGGGGTCGGCAAATAAAAGCTTTTCCCCTCGATACAGCCAAACCGGGCGGGCCTTTTTTTCCGGCAGCGGCAAGCGACTGATAGGTCCTGTCCATGCCGCAGGGACGGCGACCGAAAACAGATAGGCATCGCCCTTGAGCAGAGTGGCGAGCTGAAGGATGTCGCGCCCTTCGACAGCGTCAGCCAAATAGCGCCCGATGGTGCGCACTGGGACGAGGATTTCGGTCAGCCCCAAGGCCAGAGCGACTTTCTCGAATTCGGGGTCTTCCAGGGTGGTAAATACCCGCCCGATTTTCAAAGTCTTGCCCACCAGGCTCGCAAGGATGTTGTTCTGATCCACACCGGTGGTGCAGATTAGAACGTCTATCGACTCGGGGGAAGCCTCTTCCAAGATATGAGGGTAGGTACCGTCACCGCAGAGGAAGCCGCAATCCAGTTCCTGACTGAGTTCCTGAACCCGCTGCCGATCGCGTTCGACGATGATCACCTCGTGCCGGCGCTTGATCAATAATCTGGCGCAGGCCACGTTGGTAGCGCTGGCCCCTACAAACACTACTCTCATTTGGCCCTCCAGGTAGCCGGATGAAATAACACCAAACCGGCAAAAATTTCCACCCGCCCTAGCCACATGTCCAACCCCAAAATGAACTGCAAAAAACCAGGAAGATCGGAGCTTAAGATTCCAGCAGACAAACCCACCGTCCCCAAGGCCGAGACGACTTCAAATAGGGAATGCAGCGGATCGTATCCCAAAGCGAGAAACGGTAGCCAGGAAAAAAAAGCAGTCAGCAAATACAAAAACAAAACGAGATAGGCACGGCAGGCCAAAGATTCGTCGATGGGATGCTCGCCCAGATGCCATTGGATCCAAGCGTGGGGCGGAAGCGCCTGGCGGCGAAGCTGAAACCTTAAGGTGGAAGCTAGGACTAACAGCCTAAAGAGCTTGACCCCCCCAGCGGTAGACCCAAGCCCCCCGCCGCTTAGCATAAGCACGAGCAGCAACCCGATCGCCATAGGCGGCAAGGAGTTTATTGGCAAAGTAGCAAAGCCGGCTGTGGTCTGGGCCGAAAAAGCCGTCAAAAGCCCGTGGAATAGCGCCTGGTCTAAACGATACCCTTTTTGCCAGATCAAACTCGCGCCGATCAAAAAACCGGCAACTGCCCCGCAGGCCACAAGCGCCCGAACCTGAAGGTCGCGCCACAGCGTACTGCCAAGATACGCCGCAAACGGAAATGCCCCAAGCACGCTAACGCCGATGACGCCTACGGCGAACAGCTTGGCCAATTCAGCCGGCCCCTCGTCAAAAGAAGAAAAACCGCCGGTCGAAACCGCCGTCAGAACGTGCACTAAGGCTGCGAAAGGATCCCCGCCGAGCACCCACAAAAGGAGGAAACCGACCCCCGTCAGGATCAGATAGACAGCAATGATCCTGCGGGTATAAATCCAGGCCGAAGTCAGTGGGGTAAATTCACTTTCTACCCCTAAAAGGTGCCTGGGCACCGGGCCAGGTTCTAGCCACAAGGGCAGCAAGGCGACAAAACCCAACCCTCCGTACCACTGCATCCAAGCGCGGGCGAACAGAAATTCTGCCGGCTTGTCAGAAACCTTAGGCAAAACGGTCAAGCCGCAAGTGGTCACCGCCGATACTGCCTCGAACAGGGCCACAGGATAACCGATCCCAGCACTGCTCAAAGGATAAGCCATAATGAACGGTGACAAGAGAAAGGCTAGGGCGGTGACAGCAAGCCCTTCGTTGCTTCTTATGTCGGGGGGAAGGGGAAAGCGAGCCAGCGGCCAACATACTAATCCGAGCGCGGCGATGACCAAGAGATACCGCAAGGCGGTGGACCCATACCCGCCTGCCAGAGCAACGAGCATGGGCGCCATTGTCAGCGCGGCGAGCACCAATCCCACCCGGGCGAGAAGGCAGGCTAAGACCTGAAAGCGGATCGGCTGGGATAAAATGCCTACGGCGGGTTCGGCCACAGAACTGGCTCCAACGAATTTTTGTCACAGGATATGCTAGCAATAGATTGAGCCAAAGTGCCCAATCGGGTATCTTTCCACCCATTGCTCATCATCCATTCCAAACAAGGTCCCATGCAGTTTGCCATTGCCTTGATCCTAGCCATCTTGCTTGTGGGCTGCGCACCTGCGGCCAAAACCCCTCCCAGCTTTGCCGATCGGCTCGAGCGTGAGCGCAAGGAGTTGGCCATCCTCGGTGAAAAGTGGTCAAGGGGTCAGGCCTTGGTCAAACAAGGCGAAGCTGCGATCCAAGCCGGCGACAGGTTGATCGAGCAGGGCCAAAAACAGCGCGCCCACGGGGAGGCGATGATCGAGCAAGGCCGGCATCTCATGGAACAGGCCGAACAAGAATATCAAACCCGCACAGGTAGCGGGGTTACTACCTTTCCCTTGGAAGACCTAGAGAAATAATTCCTCATATGGCGACAACCTCCGCGCTTCAGCTTCCTCCACCGAGCCAGGCGATCACCATCCGCCCGGCCCGGCTTGAGGACCTGGATCGGCTGGTGCAGATCGAAAACCGCTCGTTCACCACCGACCGCTTCTCCCGCCGCACCTTCCGCTACCTGCTCACCCGAGCCAACGCTGTTACCCTAGTCGCTGAAGCAGGCGGCAAGATC
>JBKBMR010000055.1:0-12078 GCA_046295755.1 Methylohalobius sp. | reverse complement strand
GGGCTAAGCTCGCAGCTTGTGCGAGCCGTTCCGCATTCCCCAGCAAATGCACCCCGCCGCCGAACGCCTGCATCAGGACCGCAAGCGAAAGTGCCATTAAAGTGAAGGCCACCACGATCTCGAGCAGGGAAAAGCCTCGCTCAGCCGGCATGCTCGGTGACGGTGACCCGGCCGGTGAGCCAATTGACGTCCACTCGTCTCGCCATCCCGCCGAAGCGCAACACGATCCGGCCGCCGGTGGCCGAACCGTCTGGGAAAAACCGAATCCTGCCTTGACTTGGGCCGGTCAATTCCGTCTGCGCGGTCTCAAAAGTCAGCTCGACGGTCTTAGGTAATTGCCTTGGCCTATCCTGGTCGATCCAGTACGCATGCCCGGCTACATCTAGGGAAAACGCCGCCTCCCGCCCCTGAGACAAAGCAATGCTGCGCGCCTGACGCAATCCTGAGGCGACCTCCTGCACCGCGGCTTTAAACCGCACGCTTTCCAGGGTCCTGGCGAAATTCGGTGTGACATAAACCAAACCCCAGGCGACAATCGCTAATACTACGATCAGCTCGAGCAGGCTAAAGCCCTGATTAAAACGCCAATTCATTGACGCTCACCACCGCGACCAAAATCGACATGATGATCGCCGCGATCGCTACTCCTAAGCCCACGATAAGCATCGGTTCGAGCAGGGTCAACAGCCGCTGCACGGTGACCCTGACTTCGGCCTCGTAGACTTCGGCCATCTTCGAAAGCATCTGGGCAAGCTTTCCGGTTTCTTCCCCCAGCTTGATCATCTGCAGCGCCATGATCGGAAAATATCCGGCTTCTTCTAGGGCCGCCGATATCTCTCCGCCCTCCTTGATGCGTCCCCCGGCTTGGGCGACGGCTTCACTGAGCACCAGGTTGCCTAGGGTATCTTTGACGATCCCTAGGGCGGCAAGAAGCGGTACCCCCGCCTCGAGCAGGGTCGAAAGCGTCTGCGCCAAGCGGGCCACGTCCAGCTTAAGCAACAGCCCCCCCACCAGCGGCAGCTTGAGCAGCCAGCGGTGAAAACGGTAGCGCAACTGTGGACGCGCCAACTGATTTTGCACCACGCGGATCATCCCCAACACCCCGATCAGGACAAGCCAACCATAGCTTCGAATGCCAGCGGCGATCGCCATCACGATCTGAGTAGGCAAGGGCAGCTCTTTGCCGGCGCTTTGAAACATTTCTTCAAACTGGGGGACCACGAAAGTCAATAAAGCGAGCAAGGACGCGATCGCCACGACTACCAGAATCGCAGGATAGATCAAGGCGCTCACGACGCTGGACCTAAGGGCTTGGGCGCGCTCTAGGTAATCTGCCAAGCGCTCCAATACGCTCTCTAAGGCACCGCTGGCCTCCCCCGCCCGGACCATGCTTACGTACAGCTTGGGGAACAATCCGCCTTCGGCTTCCAACGCCGCCGACAGCTGCGCCCCGCCCTTGACCTGCTCCAAGATCCTTTCGGTTAAAGTATTGAGCGCCGTGCCCTCGGGAAACACCGAAAGCAACACTTTGAGGCTGCGATCCAGGGGCAGGCCAGCCGATAGCAGCGTGGCCAGTTCGCGGGTAAACAGGGTAAGCTCTTTAGGTTTGAGCCTGGCTTTGCGCCATCCCGGGCGCAGCCAGCGCCAAGAGCTGGTTGTCGGCGCTACCCGGATCGGCAGCCAACCTTCCTCTTGCAGTTGGCGGATCAACGCCGCTTCGTCCGGGGCCTCGCGCAAAGTCTCGACGGTTTCCCCTTCACGGCTGACCGCTTTGACGACGAAAGTAGGCATCAGATGTCGGTGGTCACGCGCAGGACTTCTTCCAAGCTAGTCACCCCGGCGATGGCTTTCTTAAGACCGTCCTGATACATGGTAAGCATCCCTTCCTCGAGCGCAATTTTCTCGATCTCCCGCGCCTGCGCATGGCGCAGCACGAGGCGGCGGATCGCATCCGACATGACCAGAAATTCCATGATCGCCAGCCGTCCCCGGTAACCGATCCCGTTACAGTGCCCGCACCCCACCGGCTTGTACAACACCGGCTCGCGCCCCTCCAAGAATCGGTCAAGACCGGTTTCTTTGACCACTTCGGGCAGTACCGGATAAGGAGCCTTACAATGCTCGCACAGGCGCCTGACCAGGCGCTGGCCCAAAATGCCGTTGACCGTGGAAGTGATTAAGTAATCCTCAAGCCCCATATCCAACAGCCTGGTGACTCCTCCAGAGGCGTCGTTGGTGTGCAGGGTGGACAGCACCAAGTGGCCGGTTAAAGCGGCCTGGACGGCGATTCTTGCCGTCTCGAGGTCGCGCATCTCGCCGATCATGATCACGTCTGGGTCCTGGCGCATGATGGACCGCAAGGCACTGGCAAACGTCAGACCGATCGCCGGCTTGACTTGAATCTGATTGACGCCGGCCAATTGGTACTCTACCGGGTCTTCGACGGTGATGATTTTGCGCTCGGGCAGATTGAGCTTGTCCAAGGCGGTGTAAAGGGTGGTACTCTTACCGCTGCCGGTTGGGCCGGTGATGAGGATGATCCCGTGAGGCAACTCGAGCACGTTCAAGAACCTTTGCTGAACCTCGGGCTCGAATCCCAAGGCGGCAAAATCCAAGGTCACCTGTTCCTTGTCCAAGAGGCGGATCACTACGCTCTCTCCGTACAAGGTCGGCACCGTAGAGACGCGCAGATCAAGCTCCTTGCCTTGTACCTGCGCTTTGATTCGTCCATCCTGGGGCAGGCGGCGCTCAGCGATATTGAGGTTAGCCATGAGCTTTACCCGCGAGATGACCGCAGCCGTTGAACGCACCGAGGGAGCGTCGATGTGGCGCAGCATTCCATCTATCCTAAGGCGCACCTGGAGTTGATCTTCGAACGGCTCGATGTGGATGTCAGAAGCGCGAAGTTCCACCGCCTGCTGCAGGATCAGGTTGACGGTGCGGATCACCGGCGCCTCCGAGGCCATGTCCTTGAGATGCTCGACGTCGGCCTCATCCAGCTCCGCATCGAAGGTCTGGATGCCTGTCTCCTCCGGATTCTGCTCGTACTGGCGTTTTAAAGCGTTGTCGATTTCGCTAAGCACTCCGACCCGGAGCTCGATCCGTTTACCGCAAGCCAGGGACAGCGCCTCGCCCAAAAATTCGTCCAACGGATCGGCGACGGCGACGATCAAACACTCGTCTTGCTCTGCCAGCCCGACCACATGGTGCAGGCGTAAGAAGCGGAAAGAGACGCTCTCCGGAAGCGGCGTGACGGCAGGGTAATCGGCCGCTGTGGCTAAACCTAAGCCACTGACTTCGGCCAAGGCTTCGGCGACGTCCTTCTCAGACACCAGCCCCAAGCGGACCAGCAATACCGGCAACGTGTCCTCGCTGGTTTCCTCGAGCACTCTGCGGGCGCGTTGCAGATCGGCGGGGCGGAGCTTGCCCGCCTCGACCAGGCGTCTGGCAAAGGCATCGTAGGAAGGAGCCTCCGCCTGCGCGGAGGCGGCGACGACAGCCATTTAAACTATCCGTTCAAGCTTAAACCGAAGCTTTGACCATTACTTTTTGAGAGAATTGCGGGATCTATACGGAATCTGCTCGGAAGCCGAAATTCCAGTCCCCGGTAGTCCAGCCGTCACCCTAACACCGCCGCGGCCGAAGGTGAGCCAAAACCCCGGCCGTCCCACTGACAGCGAAACCCCGGTTTTGGTCAAGTTAAGGTAGATCAGACCCGGAACGATGGGGATACGGCGCTGAAAACGGAGGTACATAGTTAGAGCACGCTGCCATCTTGTCCAAAAAATTAGTTGCCAGGCGCCACTGGCGTCAGCCATTCGGGATGGTCGCTGCGGCGGCCGTGGACATAATCGAAGTACAAGCTTTGGAGTTTCTCGGTGATCGGGCCGCGGCTGCCTGAGCCGATGAGGCGGCCGTCGACCTCGCGGATGGGGGTAATCTCGGCGGCGGTGCCGGTAAAGAAAGCCTCGTCGGCGATATAGACCTCGTCGCGCGTGATGCGCTTTTCGATCACTTCAAGACCTAGTTCACGGGCGATGGTGATAACCGTGTCGCGGGTGATGCCTTCCAGCACTGAGGTCAAATCTGGCGTATAGAGCTTGCCTCGGCGGACGATGAACAGATTCTCGCCGCTACCCTCGGCGGCATAACCTTGGGAGTCCAAGAGCAAGGCTTCGTCGTAGCCGCAATCTAGCGCCTCCTGCAGGGCGAGCATGGAATTGACGTAATTGCCGTTGGCTTTGGCCTTGCACATTAAGCTATTGACGTGGTTGCGGGTGAACGAGGAGGTGCGCACCCGGATCCCGCGGCTTAGGTTCTCAGCGCCCAGATACGCCCCCCACTCCCAGGCCGCCACCATCACGTGGACTTTGAGGTTGTCGGCGCGAAGCCCCATGCCCTCGGCGCCGTAAAAGCACATCGGCCGGATATAGGCGCTGTCTAAGCGGTTGCGCCAGACCGCCTCGCACTGGATGCGGTTTAAAGTCTCTTTATCGTATGGAATCGCCATCCGCATGATGTGCGCCGAACGAAACAGCCGGTCGGTGTGATCCTGCAGGCGAAAGATAGCCGTGCCGTGCTGGCCGTAATAAGCCCGAAGCCCCTCGAATACCCCGCCGCCGTAATGGAGGGTGTGGGTCAAAACGTGTATCTTGGCCTCCCGCCAGGGCAGCCATTCGCCGTCTAGCCAGATCTCACCGTCTTTGTCGTACATCAGCATCTTTCAGGTTTCTCCCGCAGAAGGTTCGAGCAATCGTCGCCACAGGCGCACCACTTCGGCCCGTTCCTCCCGGAACGCGTCCTGCGGCACCAAACCTGGCTGTTCTTCAAGTGCCAGGCGATGGAGGCTGGTTCTGAATTCCAGGTAGGTCTCCTGCAAAAAGTGCGCCTCACTTTGCTCAAGCCAACCAACCTCGGCCAGAGCGTCCAAAAGGCGTAGGTTATCGGTGTAGCGAAACGCCTCCGCTTGCCTGTGCGCGTAGGCCAAACAGCCAAATTGTACTATAAACTCGATGTCTACGACACCCCCTGGGCCGTGCTTGAGGTCGAATTTGGCCGCGCTGGACCGGTCGAGGTGGAGGCGCATCTTTTCCCGCATTTCCACCACTTCGCGGCGCAGCTTGGCGAGGTCTCGCTTCAGGCACAACACTTCAAGACGCACCCGTTCGAACTCCCGCCCCAGATCGAAATCGCCTGCCACCGGCCGCGCCCTAACCAGCGCCTGATGTTCCCAAGTCCAGGCGGACTCGTGCTGGTAACGCTCGAAGGCGGTCAGGCTAGTGACCAAAAGGCCAGCGTTGCCACTGGGGCGCAGGCGCATGTCGATCGGATACAGTACCCCAGACAACATCGGCGTGGTCAGGATATAGATGAGGCGCTGGCCGAGGCGGATGAAGAACTGGGAAAGCGGAACCGGACGGGGGCCTAGGGTTTCCGCTTCGGCCTCTCCTCGGTAAAGGAATACCAGATCCAGATCCGAACCATACCCCAACTCGATTCCCCCCAGTTTGCCGTAGCCGACGACGATGAAGTCTCGCAGGACGCTTGCATCCGCTCCAGGAGGTGGACCATGCTTGGCAGTCACCTGGCGCCAAGCTAAGGCTACCGACCGCTTAAGAATCACTTCAGCGATGGCGGTCAAATAATCGCTGACGATGCGGGTGGGAATGGCTCCGGCGATGTCCGCCGCCGCTACCCGTAACACGTGGACCTGCTTAAAGTGGCGCAAGGCATTTAACAGCGCCTCATCGTCGCGCGGGTCTAGCCCGCTCAGACGATGGTCCAGATCGGTCTCAAGCTGATCTCGGGTGAGTGGCGCATAGAGAGTACGCGGATCGATCAATTCGTCCAGCAACATCGGAAATTGGGCCAATTGCCTGGCAATCCAGGGGCTGGCTGCGGCCAGTCTGATCAACTGGTTCAAGGCACCCGGATTCTCCGCCAGCAGGCTCAGGTAAGCGCTGCGGCCGGCGATGGTCTCAAGTAGATTGAGCAAGCGCGGGAGTACGCTGTCTGGGGATGGACTCTGGCCAGCCGCCTCGATCAAGGCCGGCATCAGCCGGTCCAATTCCGCCGCGGCCTTTGCGGTCAGCGAACGGATTGAACGGGAGCTTCTGAATGCCTGTAACCGCTCCCATGTCGCTTCGGCGTTGCGATAGCCCAGCGCCGCCAATCGGCACCGTAACTGGTCTTCCTCTTCCACCCCACGCCAAATCCGCACCCCCGGACCCTCTGCCGCGGCTGCCTCGGGCAAAGCGAAGACCCGCTCGAACAGGGTTTGCACCTGATGACGCACTTTTTCTAGCCGGCAGCGAAACGTTTCCCAGTCGGGTTCCCCCATCCCCACCGCCAACCGAAGCCTCCCGATCTCGTCTTGGGGTAAGCTTTGAGTTTGCTCATCGGCGTATTCCTGCAGACGGTTTTCCACCTGGCGCAAAAAACGATAGCTTAAGATCAGGGCATCGGCTTCCTCCGGGGGCAGGAGATTCAATTCCTTAAGGCGCGCCAGAGTCACCAAAAGACGTTGGTCTCTTAAGCATGACTCGTGACCACCCCGGATCAGCTGAAACACCTGAGCGATGAACTCGATCTCGCGGATCCCACCTGGCCCCAGCTTGATGTCCTCCAGCCGGTCGCGGCGTTTTAACTCCGCCATGATTTTGCGCTTGAGCTCGCGCAATGAGGCGAGCGCACCGTAGTCGAGATAACGGCGATAGACGAAAGGCTCAAGCAGCTTGATAAGACGCGCACCGGCCTCTAAATCACCGGCCACCGGACGGGCTTTGATCATAGCGTAGCGTTCCCAGTCCCGCGCTTGAGATTGGTAGTAGATGTCCATCGCATCAAAACTGAGCACCAAGGGGCCGCTGTCGCCAAACGGACGCAGTCGGGTATCGACCCGAAACACAAAGCCGTCTTCGGTCTGCGCGGAAAGCGCCTTGATCAAGTCCCGGCACAGGCGCAGGTAAAACTCCTGATAGGTGATTGCTGAACGCTCCGTCAATACCCCATCTTGCTCGAAAGCAAAGATCAGATCGATGTCCGAAGAAAAATTCAGCTCCCACCCCCCCAGTTTGCCCATCGCTAAAATTACCGGGTACTGCGGTCGACCATCCTGACATCTAGGGGTACCAAAGCGCAGGCATGCCCGCTGGAATAGCCAATTGAGAGCGACCTTAAGGCAGCTCTCGGCAAGCAGGGAAAGCTCGCATAAGGTGTCCTCAATAGGTGACCAACCGGCGATGTCGCGCCAGGCGATGCGGACCATCTCGCGATTGCGAAAACGACGTAGGAGCTTTTGCAGCTCGGTAAATTCCTCAGCCTCCTCCAACAAGGCGGAAAACTCCTTAAAGTATTCTCCCGCCCGTCCAGGCGCTGTAAGGTCTCCACTTGCAATCAGCTCCGAAAGCATCTCTGGACGCCGGACGCACTGCTCGGCGACAAATCGGCTGAGCGCGAAAACCGTGGGGATGCTCGCCAGCACCTCGTCGTCTGCCGGCATTTTCACCGCATTCTGGGAAGCAGCTTCCAGAAATTGTTGCCAAGCCCCTGAAGCCGATGGACGAAGGGGAGAAGGCAGACGGGAAAAATCTGGGGATGGAATGGTCACCCAAAGAGGTATCGTCAGAGGCTAGGCGAACCGGTGCTCAGGTGGGTTCTTTCGTAAACCTCCTGACACTTAAGGCAACGCTTGGCGGTAGGATAGGCCTTGAGCCGCTCGATGCCGATCGGCTGCTCGCAGTCGATACAGATCCCATAGCTCCCTTCGGCGATCCGGATCAAGGCAGCATCGATGTCGCGAATTTCCTGGACATGGCGGTCGATGCCGGCCAGATTAAGGTCCACCAAAAGATCGGCCACCGCCGCTTCTTCCACGTCATGGACCCGCCCGGCCAATTCCTGGTAGCGTTCCTCGTCGCTTTTCAAAAGCTCGGCGCGGATCTCCTCGCGCAAGGTCTGATAGCGATTCTTCAACAGCCGTCTGAATTCGCTCAACTGGCGATCGGTCAGTACTTGTTCCATACTCTTTACCTAAAAATTTAGCAAATGGATGATTGATCCCGTTAGGGTTTATAATCGAAATCTCAATTAAATAGGAGGTTGGCGAAAAATGAAAGCCGGTTTTGTTCTTTTGGCCCTGCTAGCTGTGATTTTCGTGCTCCCCGTCACCTGCTCCGGCAGCCGGGAAATCCATGCCTCTTCCTTGAAGACCGCCTATCAATCCGCGCGCATGGTGAAAAACTATATCCGCGACGATTCAGAGCGCCTAGCGTTCCAGATCGCCTTTGGCACTCTCCAGCAGATCAAGACCGAGGAAGGGGGACAAGCAGCCTTTCTGGAAGCGGTGGACGGCAAAAAAGCCGAGGAAATCATCGCCCTTGCCCGGGAAGAAGTCAATGCCCACATCGCCAAAGGCGATAAGCGCTTTGCCCAGTATCAGTCTTGGGAAGACATGGTCCAGCAATTGACCAAAGACACCCCAAAGGTGTTGGGAAGCGAGCGCGAGCAGCGGGCCTATGAGTAAAACACCTTGAGACCGCACGCGGAACGGCATATAAGTCTTTGAAATTGGCGCGCCCGAGAGGACTTGAACCTCTGACCTCAGGCTCCGGAGGCCTGCGCTCTATCCAACTGAGCTACGGGCGCATAATAAAATTTTAGCTACTTCGGCAGATTTGCACAATGTCTGCGAAGATGGCTTCGGCGTAGCCAGCCGGGAGCGAATAATGGCCTTCTTTAGGCAAGACGTGAAGTTTGGCTTTAGGCAGCCGTTCGGCAAGATAGCGAGCGTGGGTAAGGGGGACCACGGTGTCGGCATCGCCGTGCCACAACGCGACCGGCAGATCGATGGCGGCAAGCTCTACTCCCCACGGCCGGACGTACTGGACAAAGTCGCGCAGGGCACCTGCAGCTCCGTGGCGTAGCCCTTCGCAGATGGTGGCGCGAAACACTTGGCGGATTTGAAGGTCCGCCAGAGTCAGGCGGTCCTTCTCAGGCAGATGACGCATCAACAGGGCGAAAGTAAAATCCGGAAAGCGCCTCAAGAAGCGCGCGGTGGGGTTGCCGAAGAACAGCTTTAGCGCCCAGGGGGCATTTTGGGCGAGAAAAAACGCCCAGCGTGCCGCCGGACTCATCCCCCGGCGCAATTCCACCCGGGCAACCGGACCTAGCGCACAGACCAAGCCTAGCGCTAAGACCCTGGCCCGCAGGCGCCAACCGCAAGCTAGGGCATAGGGGCCGCCTCCGGAGATGCCCAAGACCGAGCAGCGCTCAAGCTGCAAGTGGTCTGCCAAACGTTCTAGGTCTTCGGGCCAATCGGCAATCCGCATTGGGGGCAGGGGGTCGGAGTAACCGTAGCCGGGTCGGTCGAGGGCGATCAGATGAATTTTCAGCCGCCTTGCGGTGGCTGCGACCAGCTTGGCCTCCAGGCGCGAGGAAGGCAGGCCGTGGCAGTAAAAAACCGGCTGTCCTTTTGGGTCGCCGTAGCGGGCAAAACCGATGCGCCTTCCTGTGGGGAGGGTGAGCACTTCTTCGGCGATCATGCGTGGTAGTGACAGGCAAGGACGTAGGCGATACACGCGGTCAGCTTCTTGGCATAGGGAATGTGGAGAAACTCGTTGGGTCCGTGAGCGTTGCTCCCTGGTCCCAACACGCCGGTGATCAAAAATTGGGCGGCAGGAAAGCGCTTGCCCAGAAAACCCATGAACGGGATACTGGCTCCTAGCCCTAAATAAACGGCAGGATGGCCATACAGGGTGCACGAAGCCGTATCGCAGGCAGAAAGCAGCCAAGGGGCGGGGGGCGGTGCTTCCCAGCCGTCACCTTCTGCCTCGAATTGAATCTGAATCTGAGCGCCGTAAGGGGGATCAAAGCGCAGGGTATTCTCTATGGCGCGCTTGGCAGTCTCGCACGCCACTGTCGGCGGCAGGCGGAAGGAGAGCTTCAAAGTGGTATAAGCGCGCATGACGTTGCCGGCTTCTTTGGCCCTGGGCAGTCCTTCCTGACCTACCACGCACAGGCTCGGCCGCCAAGTGTTGTTGAGGATGAGTTCTAAAGGGTCGTCAGCCAGCGGCTTGAGGCCGGGCAGGGGGTTGAGACCCTCGATGAGCCGCGTGCCTAGGATGCAGGCTGCGGCTTTGGCTTGTTCCATGCGGATAGGAGGAATCGGCGCGTGGAGTTCTTGAAGCTTTATCCTGCCGCTTGCCGCGTCTTCCAAGCGGTCCAAGAGCAGGCGCGCGATCGCACAGGATTCTGGCACTAGCCCCGAGGCTATCCCAGAGTGGACGGCCTCGTGCAAGGTGCGTACGGTGAGGGTACAGGACAGCATCCCGCGCAACGAGGTGGTCGCCCAAAGCCGTTCGTAGTCGCCGGCGCCCGAATCTAAGGCGATCACCAGATCGGGGGTGCCGATCAGCTCGGCACCGGCCGTAAGATAAGCCGGAAAGTCCGGCGAGCCGCTTTCTTCGGAAAATTCGATCAGAATTACCAGCCTGGCGTGCGGGATGCCATGCCGGTGCAGGGCTTTAGCGGCCGCTATGGCAGCGAACAAGGCATAGCCGTCATCGGCTCCCCCGCGGCCGTATAATCTTCCATCCTCGATCACCGGTTGCCAAGGGCCAAACCCTTCGCGCCAGCCCTCCATCTCCGGCTGCTTGTCCAAGTGGCCGTAAAGCAGCACGGTTTTCTCGCTTTGCCCGGGAATTTCCACTAGAATCAACGGGGTTTTCCCGGGCAGCTTCAAGTCGTGGAGGCGCCAGTCGGACTCGGCCTGGGCTTTGAGCCAGGCAAGCGCCAATCGCTTGGCGTGCTCCAGGTGGCCGCGAGCTTCCCAGTCGGGGTCAAAAGCCACCGAAAGGCAAGGGATTTTAATGTATTCAGTCAAGGTCGGAAGGATCGCGCTGTCCCAGAAAGCGTCGGTGAAAGCGCTAAAGTCGGTTGGAGAGTAAGGCATGGTCCGGTCCGATCGATTCGACGGCGGCTATTATACCGGCCATTCCAAGATTCCAGGAAAGCAATGCAAATTGCAGTCGTAGGCGGTGGTATCAACGGGGTGATGACGGCCTGGGCGTTGGCCAGGCGGGGGGTGGCGGTGGATCTGTATGAGCGCGATCGCCTAATGGGCGCCACCAGTCGCGCTACCACCAAGATGTTGCACGGCGGATTGCGCTATCTGGAGCACGGCCGCTTCAGCTTGGTGCGGGAAGCTCTGCGCGAGCGGGCCTGGTGGCTCCGACAAGCGCCCCAGTTTGCCCGGAAGCTCCAGTTGGTATTGCCGGTCTATCGGGGGGCGCGACCGCGCTGGCTGTTGGGCCTGGGTCTTGCGCTCTACGACTTGCTTGCGGCCGGATCTGGCTTTCCTCCCAGCCGCTGGCTTCAGGCAGAGGCGCTTAGGGCGTTCTTTCCCACCCTCTCGGTGCCTGGACTGATCGGGGGTTATGTTTATTGGGACGGGCAGATGGACGACTTTAAGCTCGGCCTTTGGGCTGCTGAGCGGGCACGAGAAGCGGGGGTCAGGATCTACGAGCACACGCAGGTTGCAATGATTGCTGAAAACGGGGTGGTGGTGACCGACGCCCCCTGGCAGTACGACCGCGTGATCAACGCGGCAGGTCCTTGGGCAGAGCAATTGTTGATTCAGAGTGGCTTGCAAAGCGCCTACCATTTAACTTTGGTCCGCGGCAGCCATCTGGTGGTCAGGCGCCGGATAGCCGTCGGATGCGTGCTCCAGGTGCCCGGGGAAAAACGCCTGGTGTTTTTGCTTCCGTATGGCGAGGCAGCGCTTTTGGGCACGACCGAAGTGCCGCAGGCGATTTCCGATCCGATCGAGCCTTCGTCTGAAGAGATCGAGTATCTCATCGGCGGCTATAACGCGTTTTTTTCCGACCGCCTAGAATTTTGCGACGTGACGGATTCCTTCGCCGGCTTGCGCGCCATTGTGACCCGAGGGCAAGATTATTCTCGCGCCAGCCGGGAGGCGGTGATCGAGCGCCGCGGCAGGTTGATCAACGTATTCGGCGGCAAGTGGACCACCTCCCGCGCGCTGGCGGAAAAGGTCGCCGCCGTCGCCTTGGCAGAAAA
>JBKBMR010000054.1:0-12100 GCA_046295755.1 Methylohalobius sp. | reverse complement strand
ATAAGCCCAGGCAAGGCGGTCAACGGCTGGCAACCGCAACTGCCCTACCCGTGGCGAGTCCGTCCGGCAACGGCGGCACTGTGGCAGAGGGGGTCTCTGCCGCAGTCGGGAAAGTCACGCCTGTCAGATACGAACAGAGTTCGGGGCAGGAAGAAAACTGTGCGCACGATTGCGCACGTTTTTGATAGCAGCGAATATGGCCACAAGCGTTTATCCTAGGCGCCACCGGATCACGGTTGAAGAGTTTCAGCGCATGGGCGAAGCGGGGATTTTTGCCGAAGACGAGCGGGTAGAGTTGATCGAAGGGGAGATTTTCGAGATGGCGCCGGTTGGAGCCAAACATGCGGAGTGCTTGAGCCGTCTGGTACGGGTTTTTGTCAAAGGGAGCGAAGCTTTGGTGCGTGTCCAAGATCCGATCCGTCTGTCTGAGCAATCTGAACTTCAACCAGACCTTGCCTTAGTGAAAAATCAAAGCTACGCGCAAGCGCATCCAAGTCCAGAGGATGTCTTGCTGCTGATCGAAGTAGCCGACACCTCCTTGGCCTATGACCGCACGGTTAAGCTGCCCATCTACGCCCGCTATGGCATCCCCGAAGTGTGGCTGGTGGATTTGACCCAAAGCCGAATCGAGGTCTATCGCCAGCCTTCGCCGAGCGGGTATTTAGAAGTTAAGGAAACCAAGCCAGGCGAGCGATTGCGCGCGGTTTTCTGCCCTGAAGTTACGATCGAGGTCGAAAAGGTATTAGGATGAACCCTTTTTGGCATTTGCCCTTTTAGGGCTAGCCACCTTCAATGGGGGGAAGGGCAGCTTGCAAGCTGCGCCGTTTTTTAAGGATTTGCTTGAGCTTGGCGGACTTGGGCGGAAAGATGCCGATTGAGCGCCCAGAGGACGTGCTCGTGCACCAGCTCGGAAGGGTAGTTAAAGCGCGCTTTTAAAGCGGCGATGACTTGCGGTGAGCTTGGGGCGTTGCCTAAGGCTACGGCGAGGTTCCTGAGCCAGCGTTCATAGCCTAATCGGCGGATGGCCGAACCTTCGGTTTTGGCGAGAAATTCGGCCTCGCTCCAGGAAAACAGCTCTATCAAAGAAGCGCGCTCTAGGTTAAAGCGCGGCCAGAAGTCTGGCTCTTTCGTCAGGCGCGCTTTGCGGTTCCAGGGGCAAAATAACTGACAATCGTCGCAGCCGAAGATGCGGTTGCCGATTTTGGGACGAAGCTCTTCTGGGATGGGTCCAAAGTGCTCTATGGTCAAATACGAAATGCAGCGCCTGGCATCGAGCTGGTACGGGGCGACGATGGCTCCGGTAGGACAAATGTCCATGCACGCCCGGCAGCTTCCGCAATAGCTTTGAGCGCAAGGAGGGTCGGGCGGCAAGGGAAGGTCGGTATAAATCTCGCCTAAGAAAAACCAAGAACCTTGCTTGAAAGCGATCAGGTTGGTGTGCTTGCCCATAAAACCTAAGCCTGCTTGTTGCGCTAAGGGTTTTTCTAAGACCGGGGCGCTGTCGCAAAACACCCGATAGCCAAACGGGCCGATCAAAGTTTCAATCTGATGGGCTAACGCCAACAGGCGCTTTTTGACTGTCTTGTGGTAATCGCGCCCTAAGGCATAGCGGGCGATATAGGCGCGCTTAGGATCGGCCGACGCAGCGCGCATCGCTTGTTGGCTTTGCGGCAGGTAATTGATGCGCGCGCAGATCACGCTGACGGTTCCAGGCAGCAAAAGCTCTGGGCGAAAGCGCTTTTCCCCGTGCTTTGAGAGGTAGTGCATCTGGCCGTGAAAGCCTTGGGCCAAAAAGCGCTTGAATCGCTCACTCGCCTGAGTAAGATCGATACTGGCAACGCCTATAGCATCCAATCCAAGCGCTTGTCCCAAAGTTCGAATTTGGCTTTTTAGAGCGGCAAAATCCAAAGGAGCGTTCATGTTGACCGACAAACTGCCCGAAGCCCTCTACCGCGCTGAGCAAGTGCGCGCCATGGACCGTTATGCCATAGAGCACCTGCAAGTTCCTGGAATCGTGCTCATGCAGCGGGCCGGAAGCGCTGCTTTTTCTGTGCTAAATCGTCATTGGCCACAAGCCGAAAGCATAGCGGTACTGTGCGGCGGCGGCAACAACGGAGGCGATGGCTACATCGTGGCGCGCTGTGCGCTGGATCAAGGACTGGCTGTCAAAGTATTTGCGTTGAGTCCTGCTGAACGCCTGCAGGGGGAGGCTTTATTGGCCTATCAATCCTACCGGGCGGCCGGAGGCGAAACGGTGGGAAACTTGCCGGCCAAGCTGGAAGGTTTTGATGTAGTAGTGGATGCCCTACTCGGCACCGGCCTGGACCGGGAGGTCGAAGGGAAATATGCCCAGGCGATCGCGCAGATCAATGAATTTTCCGGCGGTGTGTTGGCGGTGGACATCCCATCCGGTCTTCACGCCGATACCGGAGCCATCTTAGGTTGTGCGGTAGAAGCCGACCTCACCGTCACTTTCGTCGGTTTAAAGCAAGGGTTGTTTACCGGTGAGGGGCCAGCTTGTGCTGGCAAGATTTGGTACGCAGACCTTGAGGTTCCCCAAGCCTTGCCTGCAGGGGGACAGCCATCGGCGCTGTTGTGTTCTCGGTACCAAAATTTCCTTTCTCCGCGCCGCCGCACTGCGCACAAAGGCCAGTTTGGCCACGTGCTGGTAGTGGGAGGGGAAGCGGGGTTCACCGGCGCGGCGCGGATGGCGGCTGAAGCGGCTTTAAGGGTTGGGGCGGGGCTAGTGAGCCTAGCTACGCGCAAGGAACACGCGGTCTGTTTGAACCTAGGACGGCCTGAGATCATGGTGCACGGCGTGGAAGACCTTAAGGAGCTTGAGCCGCTTGTGCAGCGCGCCAGCGTAGTGGCGATCGGCCCGGGTTTAGGCCAGTCCGATTGGGCTAAAACCTTGCTGGAGGCCGTTTTGGCAAGCCAGCTGCCATTGGTGGTAGACGCCGATGCCTTAAACCTTTTAGCCAAATCGCCTAAGAAGCGTGAAAACTGGGTCTTAACTCCCCATCCTGGAGAGGCAGCAAGGCTATTGGGCAGCACTTCGAGCGCGGTGCAAAAAGACCGTTTTGCCGCTTTGGGCGCTTTGATAGAACGCTACGGCGGAACGTGCGTGCTCAAAGGGGCAGGCACCTTGGTAGGGTCGGTCAGGCAGGTTCCTTGGATATGCGCCCTGGGCAATCCCGGCATGGCCTCGGGGGGAATGGGAGATGTGCTGACTGGAGCTATCGCCGGCCTCATCGCCCAAGGGCTTGAGCTGGATAAAGGAGCGAAGATGGGGGTAGCCTTGCACGCCGCTTCCGCCGATGCGGCGGCTAAAGCCGGCGAGCGCGGGTTGTTGGCGAGCGATCTTTTGCCATGGCTGCGCCGGCTGGTCAACGAGTGAGCTATTGCTTAGCCGGTGTAGACGCTACGGCCAAGTTTGCCGATTGGCTTTGGCAAGCGATGGAGCCGGGGACGGTGATTTATCTTCAAGGCCCTTTGGGGGCTGGCAAGACCACTTTAGTGCGCGCCTTTCTGCAGGCGGCCGGATTTAAAGGGAAAGTCAAAAGCCCTACTTTTACTCTAGTGGAAAGCTATGCTACTGGACGCTTCCCAGTAGCCCATTTCGACCTTTATCGCCTTGCTGATCCAGAGGAGCTGGAATGGATAGGCTTTAGGGATTATCTCCAAGCCGATACCGTGTGTTTCATTGAGTGGCCAGAAAAGGGAGAGGGATTTTTGCCTAAGGCAGACCTTGCCATTCGCCTCCAGCCTGAGAAGGAAGGGAGGAGGCTTGAGCTTGAGGCGCGCTCTCCTCGAGGAGAACGAATTTTTGATAAAATAACTCAACTTTTTAAACCGTGTGGGTGATAACCATGAGTGTAATCGAACGAATAGAGCGCCAGCTTCAAGAAAATCCTGTCATTCTTTATATGAAAGGCACGCCGGATTTTCCGCAATGCGGGTTTTCTGGACGGGCGGTGGAAATCTTAAATGCCTGCGGGGTTAAGTACGCTTACGTCAATATCCTGGAGGACCCAGAATTGCGCGAAGCTTTGAAGTCTTATTCCAACTGGCCTACTTATCCGCAGCTGTACTTAAAAGGTCAGCTCGTCGGCGGTTGCGATATCCTGGTCGAGCTGTATCAGAGCGGAGAGCTTGAAAGGTTGCTGGAAGAAGCGACGGCGGGACAGTGAGAGGCGCGATTGAGGGTCTCCCAACGGTTGACGATGGCGCAGAACAACTGGGCGGTCTTTTCCGCATCGTAGCGAGCGCAGTGGGCCTCCTGATTGTCCCATTCAATCCCAGCGGCTTTTACGGCCTTGGCGAGGACCGTCTGGCCAAAGACCAAGCCGCTCAAGGTGGCAGTATCAAAGGTACTGAAGGGATGGAAAGGATTGCGCTTGATCCCGCAGCGTTTAGCAGCCGCGTTGATGAAGCTTAGGTCGAAGGACGGGTTGTGCCCTACCAGGATAGCGCGGGTGCACCCGTTTTTTTTGATCGCCGCGCGCACCGGCTGAAAGATCTTAAGCAGAGCTTCTTTTTCCTCCCAAGCGATGCGCAGCGGGTGGTGAGGATCGATGCCGTTGAACTCGAGCGCAGCCTGATCCAGCTCGGCGCCGGGAAAAGGTTTTACGTGGACGGAGTAGGCCTCGGCGATAGATAACAGGCCGTTTTCATCCATTTCTGGGATCACCGCCGCGATTTCCAACAGGGCGTGTTTGTGCGGGTTAAAGCCTGCGGTTTCCACATCAACGATGACGGGCAAGTAACCGCGGAAGCGAAGGGCTATAGGGGACTTTAAGGGTAAGGTTTGGGCCATCGGTAGATCAGGCTTCTATAGAAAGTTCAGTATAGCCTAAAAATTTGTTATGAAATTTTTTAGCTCTTGATCGAATATGCTATGTTTTAGAGCATTATCGGTAGACTCGTGCGGTAACAAAAATATGAACAATAAAACCATCATCGCAGATTGGACAAGCCTTAGCATATTGGCTGTGATTTTAGTCTGGATAGCAGGTTGTGCCACTCACGGCGACCCGCGCGATCCAATCGAGCCGTTTAACCGCAGCATGCAGAAGTTCAACGATACGCTGGACGACTATGTGATGAAACCCGTTGCCAAAGGTTACCAGTGGGTTACCCCGGAGTTCGTCGACCGGGGAGTTACCAATTTCTTCAATAACCTCGGCGACATCGCTGTGACCGTCAACGACCTGTTGCAGTTCAAGTTCAAGCACAGCGGGCAAGACGCCGCCCGCTTGGTGGTCAACACCACCTTCGGCATAGGGGGGTTGTTCGATGTCGCTTCCCGCCTTGGATTGGAGAGGCACGAAGAGGATTTCGGCCAGACGCTCGCGGTTTGGGGATTGCCCCATGGGCCTTATTTGGTGCTGCCTTTCTTAGGACCGATGACGCCGCGAGATGCGGTGGGCAACGTGGTGGACGGCTTCCTAAATCCGATCTCCTACACGGATCTGCCCGCCAGGATTGGCCTGTATGGGTTTAGGACGATCGATTTTCGCGCCGACAACCTCAAGGCGACCGAAGTTTTGGACGAGGCGGCTTTGGATCGCTACTCCTTTATCCGCAACGCGTATTTCCAGCGCCGCGAATATCTGGTTCACGACGGCGAGCCGCCGCTTCGGGAAGAGGAGTTCGAAGAGTTCGAAAAGGAATTCGAAGAGTTCGAAAAGGAGTCGGGGGCGCTGTGAACCAGGCGCCAGTGAAGAGTTTGGCCGGCGCATAGCGGCACGATCTCGCCAGCTTCTCCCGCATAGACTTCAGGAACAGTCCAGGAAGAGGGGGTTAGCGTGACGGTTTCCAGGTTACGGGGCAGGCGGTAAAAATCCGCCCCGTAGAAGCTGGCAAACGCCTCCAGTTTATCCAAAGCACCGGCTTGCTCGAAAGCTTGGGCGTAAAGTTCCATAGCAATAGGGGCAGTGAAACACCCCGCACAGCCGCAAGAAGCTTCCTTGAATTGGCGCAGGTGGGGAGCGCTGTCGGTGCCGAGGAAGAACTTGGGATTGCCGGAAGTGGCGGCGCGCAGCAGGGCTTGCCGGTGAGACTCGCGCTTTAGGACCGGCAGGCAGTAGGTGTGGGGGCGGATGCCGCCGGCGAGGAGAGCGTTGCGATTGTAGAGCAAGTGCTGGGGAGTGATAGTGGCTGCAATATTGTCCTTGGCAGCAAGGACAAAATCTACCGCCTCCTGAGTCGTGATATGTTCGAGGACGATGCGCAGCGCTGGGAAACGCTCAATAATGGGAATGAGTTCTCGGTCGATGAATGCTTTTTCCCGGTCGAAGACATCGACCTTAGGGTCGGCGACTTCGCCGTGAATCTGCAAAACCAGATTATGGCGCTCCATCGCCTCGAGGATGGGATAAATGTTTTCCAGCTTGGTTACGCCGGCTTCGGAATGGGTAGTGGCGCCAGCCGGATAGAGCTTAAACCCCAATACGAAAGGACAAGCAGCCGCTTTAGCCACTTCCGCCTCAGGAGTGGTGGCGGTGAGATAAAGGCTAAGGTAAGGTTCAAAGCCGGTCTCCGCGGGGATAGCTTTAAGAATCCGCCGGCGATAGGCTAGGGCTTGCTCGACCCGGGTGAGAGGTGGCTTCAGGTTGGGCATGACCAGTGCCCGCTTGAATTGATTGGCGCTAAAAGCCGCCACCTGCTTGAGCAGGTCCCCGTCGCGCAGGTGCAAATGCCAGTCGTCTGGGCGGGTAAGGGTGAGCATCGAGTTCTTGCCTGACTAATTTTTTATAATGATGCAGTAAACTTGAGGCGCTTGAAAAGCGCCTAGGATGTCTCCAGATAAACCGCGGTTGTTCTGATGTCAAGGAGGTGATCACATGCCGATTTACGAATACGCCTGCCAAACTTGCGGTCATAGGGTAGAAGCCTTGCAGAAAGTGAGCGATCCGCCTCTGCGCGAGTGCCCGTCGTGCCAGAAGCCAGACCTTGTCAAACGAGTATCAGCCGCTGGTTTCCGGCTCAAAGGAAGCGGTTGGTACGAGACGGATTTTAAGAAGGATTCAGAAAAAAAACGTAATCTGGTCGACAAAGCCGAAAAGACTGAACCTTCCAAATCCTCGGAGACAAAACCCGAGGCAGCTTAGAGCGTCTAATGATGAGCGGACGGGCTTGCGCCCGTCTGCGCCTATTCTTAAGATCGATCCCTTTGGCAACCAGGGATAAAATTGAGACCAATTATGATGCGAACTCATCGGTGCGGTGAGCTTAACCAGACTCACCTTGGGCAAGAAGTAGAGTTATGCGGCTGGGTACATCGCCGACGCGACCATGGAGGAGTGATTTTCATCGATTTGCGAGACCGGGAAGGGATCGTCCAGGCGGTGGTGGACCCATCGACGCCGCAAGCCTTCGCCTGTGCCGGACAGGTGCGCAGCGAGTACGTGGTCAAAGTGCGTGGCACCGTTCGGCTTCGGCCTCCTGGGACCGAGAATCCGAACCTCCCGACTGGGAAAATCGAAGTTTTGGTCTCTGACCTGGAAATTCTCAACCGCGCCGAGACCCCGCCGTTTCCCATAGACAGCGACGTCCCGATCAGCGAGGAGATCCGCCTGCGTTATCGCTACCTTGACTTGCGCCGTCCAGAGATGCAGGCCAAGCTCCGCATTCGCCGCGACGTAGTCCGGACCCTGCGCCGGTTTCTCGACGAACATGGGTTCTACGAGATCGAGACGCCGTTTTTGACCAAGGCCACCCCCGAGGGGGCGCGCGATTACCTTGTCCCAAGCCGCCTTCACCCGCACGCTTTTTACGCCTTGCCGCAGTCGCCGCAGCTCTACAAGCAGCTTTTGATGATCGCCGGCTTTGACCGCTACTATCAGATCGTGCGCTGTTTCCGCGACGAGGATTTGCGCGCCGACCGCCAGCCGGAGTTTACCCAGCTGGATATCGAGACCTCGTTCATGGACGAGAACGAGATCATGGCGTTGATGGAGGAGATGATCCGCAAGCTGTTCAAAGAGGTTTTGGGGGTGGCGCTTCCCGATCCTTTCCCCCGTTTGACCTATGCCGAAGCTATCTCCCGTTTTGGCAGCGACAAGCCGGATTTGCGCATCCCTCTGGAGTTGGTGGAGCTGACCGATTTGCTGCGCCAGGTGGAATTTAAAGTCTTTTCAGCTCCGGCTAGCGACCCCGAGGGAAGGGTGGCGGCGCTTCGCTTGCCAGGGGGGGCAGAGCTTAGCCGCAAGGAGATCGAGGAGTTAACGGCGTTTGTCGCCGGCTATGGCGCTAAAGGGTTGGCTTACATAAAAGTCAGCGCGCGCGATCGGGGGCGCGAAGGCTTGCAATCGCCGATCTTGAAGTATCTGCCCGATTCGGTAGTAGAAGCAATCTTGCATAGGACCGGTGCTCGGTCTGGCGACATCCTATTTTTTAGCGCCGACAAGGCGCAGGTGGTCAACGATGCCTTAGGAGCGCTCAGAGTCAGGCTCGGCCACGAGCGCGGTTTGGTGGAGCCGGGCTGGCAGCCATTGTGGGTAGTCGAGTTTCCCATGTTCGAATGGGACCAGGAGCAAAAGCGCTGGGTGGCCTTGCACCATCCCTTTACCGCTCCCAGGTGCTCCATCGAAGAGCTCAAAGCCAATCCAGGAAAAGCCTTGTCTAGGGCGTATGATATGGTTTTGAACGGTGTCGAAGTAGGTGGAGGATCGATCCGGATTCATACCCAAGAGATGCAGCAGGCGGTATTTGAGCTTTTGGGGATAGGGCCTAAGGAAGCCGAGGAGAAGTTTGGCTTTCTTCTGACTGCTCTGAAGTACGGTTGCCCCCCGCACGGCGGTATTGCTTTTGGGCTGGACCGTTTGGTGATGCTAATGACCGGTTCGAAGACCATCCGCGACGTGATGGCTTTTCCCAAGACCCAAACCGCGGCTTGTCCGATGGTGGATGCTCCAGCCAAGGTCAGCGAGGAACAACTGCGCGAGCTCAGCCTCCAATTGCGCAAACTGGCTTAAAATCAGCTTAAGGAAATCATGACTACAGCACTGGCGATCCAAGATTATGCCCTGCTCGAGGACGAGGAGTGCGAAGCCCGCATCCAGGCTGCCAAAGCTAGGCTAGGCGATCAGGTGGTGATTCTGGGCCACCATTATCAGCGCGACGAGGTATTCCGCCACGCCGATTTTACCGGCGACTCGCTCAAGCTCTCGCGCCAAGCGGCCTTGTCCAAAGCCCAATACATCGTCTTCTGCGGCGTGCACTTCATGGCGGAGGTGGCGGATATTTTATCGCGGCCCGAACAGGTCTCGATCCTGCCGGATCTGGCCGCCGGCTGTTCGATGGCCGACATGGCCGATCGGGTCAAAGTCGAGCAGTGCTGGCGCGAGTTGGATCAGGTGCTGGATGCGGAAGCCCAGATCACGCCGGTGACTTACATCAATTCGGCAGCTAGCCTCAAGGCTTTTTGCGGTCGCCACGGTGGGATCGTGTGTACCTCGAGCAACGCTGCCCAAATCCTGGAATGGGCCTTTGCCCGGCGGGACAAAGTGCTGTTCTTCCCAGATCAGCACTTAGGGCGCAATACCGGCTATCGGATGGGGATCGGGCTTGCGGAAATGGTCGTCTGGCAACCTGGCAAACCTTTAGGGGGATTGACCCCGAACCAGATCCTAGGCGCTAAGCTCATCCTCTGGCAGGGATTCTGTTCGGTGCATCAGATGTTCCGCCCTGAGCACATCGACCGGTTTTTGGAACGCTACCCGGAAACCAAAGTGATTTCCCATCCCGAGTGCGCATTCGAAGTCTGCCAGAAGAGTCATTATATTGGTTCAACTGAGGCTATCCTCAAGACCGTGCGTAGTGCGCAAGCTGGATCGCGCTGGTTAGTTGGGACTGAACTCAATCTGGTCAATCGGCTGCGCCAGGAGATGAAACCTAAGGGAGTGGACGTCCATTTCATGTCGCCTATGGTTTGCATGTGTTCCACCATGTTTCGCATCGATCCCCAGCACCTGGCCTGGGTGCTCGAAAATCTAGTGGCAGGGAACGTAGTCAACAGAATCCAGGTGCCAAAGGAAACCGCAAGCTTAGCCAAACTGGCATTGGACCGGATGCTGGCTTTGGCTTAGCTCAGCCGGATTCGTCCAGTTTTTTCAAGCTCAAAAGATGGGCCATCTTTTTTGCCTTGGTTCTAAGGTAATGCAGGTTCTCGAAAGTGTGGCCGACCTCGATCGGAATCCGTTCGATTACGGAGATGCCGTACTGCTCGAGTTCTTCGATCTTGTGCGGATTGTTGGTGATCAGGCGTACCGATCGAACGTCGAGGTCTTTGAGAATCAGGGCAGCGATGCGGTAGTTGCGTTCGTCGGCTTGATGCCCCAATTTTAGGTTGGCATCCACAGTGTCTAGCCCTTGATCCTGCAGATTATAGGCCTGAAGTTTCTTGAATAATCCGATTCCACGGCCTTCTTGGCGCAGATACAGCAGCACTCCACGCTCTGACTGGCCAATCATGCGCATCGCTTCCGTCAATTGTTCCCCGCAATCGCAACGCATGGAGCCGAATACATCGCCGGTGATGCATTCAGAGTGGAGCCGCACGAGGACTTCACTCTGGCCCTTAACTTCTCCTTTGACTAAAGCTAAATGTTCTTTGTAGTCTAAGTCGTTTTCGTAGTAGTGCAGCATGAATTCGCCATACCGGTTAGGAATACGGGCGCAGACAGTATTGGTAACGCGAACCTGTTTTATACTTTTGCGATCCATCTCAACCCGGAGGAGTCAGTGGAAATAAATACTATCGCTGGCGAATGGTTTGGGTTCAGTTAGAGGGTAATTGGCTCAAACTCGGCAGTCTTAGGCTCAATTCCTGCGTGACTTCCTCAGAAACTTGAGTTTCTTGTTCCAACTGCAACAGTGTGATCGTCATCGCGGCAGTTATGATTGGGTCTAAAAACGCGGCCTTGATCCAATAAGTTAAGATCAGCGCGAACGCGTATTGCCAAAACCCTAAGTCCGTAGGAAGGGCTTCGTCCACCCATCCCACCGGTTTGAGGAACAGCCAGAAGGCAAACAGTGATAAGCTGTACGAGAATGCGCTCAAAATCAGACTATGCCTGAAAATCTCCCGATAATGCGCGCAGAAGATCAGCGCACCCCGACGCAAGTCACCTAGACGACCTTCCTTGTTTGCAAAAGCCAAGATAGCTTCGACGCCAGACTTTCCAAATAGGCTTGCCGTCAATCCCTTTTGCAGCCAGCCAGCCAGAGGCTGGGGCAATAATTGAGCGAGAGAGTTACCGGGAGGAAGATTGGTAAAGGACTCTAAGACAAATTGTCGGGTTTTGCAGTAGCAGTCAAAACTTGCCTGGGCGGAGGGAAACAGCTTAAGTACGAAAGAATCGAGTTGCTTTAGCTGTTCTGTGCCCGAAGGAAGTTCCTGGCCGGTCAGGCGTTTGACCATCGCTGCCAGGTGAATCAGGTCGACCCTATGGAATAGGGTGGGACGAGCCATACGAATAATATAAATACAAACGGCCAACCCGAAGATTGCCCCGAGCTGCGCCCAATAGCCCGGATTCTGGGCAAAGGAGGCAAGGCCATAGAAGGTGCCAGCGCCCAGGGGGATAGATAGCAAATAAGCCAGCGCGATTGCCCCGTAAACCAATAGCCGCCGAGCGGTCGCTGGCATGGTGCGTTCTAAGATTCGGGTGGCGGTGAGCAATTTAGGTTGTGGCATACCTAAGACCTTTGAGATTGGTTACATTTGAAAGTGGCGGCGCACTTCTTCGGCCTGGTCGATTGCTCCTAGATAAGCCTTTAAGGTAGTTTCCAGGTCGAGCTTCAATGGCAATTTATGACACAAGCCGTATTCTAGGCACAAGGTGGTTTGTAAAACAGGGCCCAGTGGACCGCTGCCGTACAGCAGGGCTTGGTTGATCTCATCGACCAAGTTGATGTGCCGTAGGATTTCCTCCATAGGCGCATCCATGATCGCATCGAGCAAGGAAAAAAGTCCAACGATATAGCTCTGTTCGGCATCACTGCGTCCCAGTTGCCCGGCGATCGCCTCGCAAATGTGGGCGCGTACTAAGGCTGTGATCAATAGTTCGCGAGGTTTGTAATCGATCGCGTTCAC
>JBKBMR010000053.1:0-12445 GCA_046295755.1 Methylohalobius sp. | reverse complement strand
ACAGGCCGGTGGCGTGCCTGCCTAAGGCGACCAGGCAGGCACCGGTCAGAGTAGCAAGATCGATGACCAGTTTGGGATTGAAGCGTTGGATGTAAGTTAAAGCGTCGCCCAAGATCAACCGGCCTTCGGCATCGGTATTTAATATCTCTACGGTTTTGCCAGCCATCGTTTTGACGATGTCCCCAGGTTTTATGGCGTTGCCGTCGGGGAGGTTTTCGCAAGCCGGAATTGCGCCCACCAGGTTCAGCGGCAGGCCCAATTCCGCCGCAGCGAGCATAGTGCCCAACACGCTCGCCCCACCGCACATGTCGTATTTCATCTCGTCCATGTTTTCGGCAGGCTTTAAAGAAATGCCACCGGCGTCGAAAGTAATCCCCTTGCCCACCAGGGCGATCGGTGGGTCTTTAGGTGGACCGCCTAGGTATTCTAGGACAATCAGCTTAGGCGGCTGGCGGCTGCCGCGGGAGACGGCCAATAGTGCCCCCATGCCGAGTTTTTCCATATCCGCCTGCTCCAACACCGTGGCCTGGAGGAGGGGGTAGCGCTCGGCCAGTTTCCTAGCCTGTTCGGCCAGGTACGAAGGGGTGCAAATATTGCCGGGTAGGTTGGCCAAATCCTTGGCCAGCTTCATGCCGGCGGCGATCGCCTTGCCCTCGCGGGTTCCCTGCGCGATGGCGGCGCTTTGGGTTTTGTCCTGGCAGTGGATCTCCGCCTGGGACAGGACCGGTAGAGCCGGTGGTTCGCTTTTAAGTTCAGTGAAGCGGTAGCAACCGTCGGCAAAGACGAGTGCAATCTGCCTCGATTTCCAGCGATCGTCACACCTTGCTACTTCCGCTTCCAGCAAGGCGCACAACACCTTTTGGCTGGGAGTGGCGGTGAGCACCTTGATGGCGGAGGCCAAAGCCTTGCCATAGTCTTTGGCAGAAAGGTCCTTGGCCTGGCCCAGGCCCACTACCAGCACCCGATCTGCTCGGCAACCCGGCAACTGGTGGAGCAATAGGGTATCGCCCACTTTGCCTTTGAACTGCTCGCGCTTCAAAAGCTTGACCAAGGCGCCTTCGCTTGCCTGGTCGATTTGCTGCGCACTGGGGGTTAGCTTCTGCTTTTCATAGGCGCCAACGATCAGGCAGTCGGTGCGTTTTTTATCTAGGTTTCCGGAGTGCAGGCTGAAATCCATGGTCTAAGCTTATGAAGATTCTCCAGAAGGATGGGGTGCAGCGGGCGCGCTTTCGCCATTCCCTAAACTCGCAAAACGTGCCCCGAAGAACATAGCGATATATACTTCCACCGCCAGCATGAGCATATGGAGCAGAGGTGGTAGACGGGCGAAGCTTAAGCCGAAGAACAATACTACAAATACCGCGGTTAGGGCCGGATGGGTCAGGAACTCCTCATATTTGATTTTGATCTTATATTCGTTGATGTTTAGCATGACAGGTTCTCCTTAAGTATTTGGTTCTGGCTTTTAGTTTAAGTTCGTGCCGACTGCATTATAAAGGATATGATGGTTGGCGGCGACCTGGTTTTCTAGGTATAGGGTTTTCGCTGCTATGATAGGATTTATCCAAAAGAATGACTTTAGGGTGCCGTATGACCGAGGAAGAAAATAAGCGAAAGCTCGATGACAGCCTAAAGCGCTTGCGTTCTGAGCTTAAAAGCGCCGACGAGTCTACTCGCAAGCGGATAGAGGCGTTGGTGGAGCGAGTGGAACGGCAGCTGGCAGGGGGCGAGGGAAAACAAAGTCGCTACAGTCTGCTTCAGGAACTGGAGGAAGAAATAATGCACTTTGAGGTGGAACACCCCAGGCTGACCGCAATTGTCAACGACATCATGGTTGCCCTGAGCAACATGGGGATTTAATAACTTTAACTCTTTCTTAGCTTTGCCTATCTTAAAGCTCGTCCAAAAGCTTCTAAAACCGGGCGCGTCTTCTTCTGCAGCGGTTCAGCCGCGGATCTACGCGCGCTCCGAACACCCTATTTCACGCAGCGCAATCAGCCCCAACGCATTGAAAGTGCTGTATCGCCTCAAGCAGGCCGGATTTCGCGCCTGCTTGGTCGGAGGGTGCGTGCGCGACTTGCTCCTCGGGCGCGAACCCAAGGACTTCGATGTGGCTACCGACGCTCATCCCGAGCAGGTACGGGCGCTGTTTCGCAACTGCCGTTTGATCGGGCGCAGGTTTCGCCTGGCGCACGTTCATTTCGGTCAGGAAATCATTGAGGTGGCTACCTTCCGTGGCGCTGCCGCTCCGGGGCGAGAGGGTGATTGGGTGCAGGAGGAATCCGGTCGCCTGCTCCGCGACAATGTGTTCGGAACCATCGAGGAGGATGCATTTCGGCGCGATTTTACCGCCAACGCCTTGTATTACGACATCGCCGATTTTTCAGTCATCGATTATGTCGGTGGCATGGAGGACCTGCGCCGAGGGATTCTGCGTCTGATTGGCGATCCCGAGAGCCGCTACCGCGAAGATCCGGTGCGGATGTTGCGCGCGGTTCGGTTCATGACTAAGCTTGGATTTGTCCTCGATCCGGCCTGTGAGGAACCGTTGCGCCGGCTTGCCTCGCTGCTCGCCGACATTTCTCCGGCGCGTCTGTATGATGAGGTGCTCAAGCTGTTTTTGTCCGGCTATGCCTTACAGACTTTCGAGTTATTGCGCTACTATGGTCTGTTTGAATTTCTGTTTCCCGCCACTGAGCAGGCACTGAACGTCGAATACGAGGGATTCCCATCAACTTTTCTGCCCCTCGCCTTGGAAACCACCGATCGCCGCTTGAATGAAGGCAAACCGGTTGTTTCCTATTTCCTCTATGCGGCACTGCTGTGGGAGCCGGTGCGACTGGAGTTCAAACGCCGCCAGGCGGCGGGTAGGGCACCTGCGGTTGCGCTGCAAGAGGCAGCGAGTGCGGTGCTGACCGAGCAGGTGCGGCACGTGGCGATTCCGCGTCGGGTGGCGTTGCCGATGCGTGAAGTCTGGATGCTGCAGCCGCGCCTCGAGCGCTGCCAGGGCGGCCGCCCTTTGAGGTTGTTGGAGCATCCTCGGTTTCGGGCTGGTTACGATTTCCTCCTCCTGCGCAGCGCGGCTGGAGAGGTCGAAACTGAAGTGGCAAGCTGGTGGACTCGCTTCCTGCAGGCAGAGGAAGACGAACGCCGAAAAATGTTGGAGGGACCGCAGCGCAAGCGCCGGCGGCGCTTTAGTCGGCGCAGTAAGGCCGGGCGAGCATCGGTGCCGTCATGACGAGTGGTTTGGCCTACATCGGTTTAGGCAGTAACCTTGAGGATCCGATTGCTCAGGTCAAGCGTGCCCGGGAAGCTATCGCCGCGCTGGAGGGAGTCAGCGAACGAGGATTTTCCAGCTTGTATCGCACTGCTCCCTTGGGACCTCAAAACCAGCCCGATTACATCAATGCGGTGATGGCGGTGGCTACCGAGCGTTCGCCTCACGACCTATTGGGCGCTTTGCAGGCGATCGAGCTGGCCCATGGCCGGGTGCGTGGTAAGGAGCGCTGGGGACCTAGAGTGCTGGACCTCGATTTGCTGCTCTATGGACGCTTTTGCATTCGCAGTCTAGCACTGATCCTTCCTCATCCTGGCTTGGCTGAGCGTCCTTTCGTGTTGTATCCCTTAGCGGAGATCGCTCCACCTTCGCTTTTGATCCCAGGCCGGGGAACGCTCAAAGAATTGTTGCAACGCTGCCCTTGGAAGGGATTAGAGCGGTTGGAGGTTAGCGATGGCTGAAACTCTGTCAGTACCTGCATTGCGCGAATTTAAGCAGCGAGGGGAGAAAATCGCCTGTTTGACTTGCTACGATGCTAGCTTCGCCCGAGTATTGGAGGCAGCCGGGGTAGACGTACTGCTGGTTGGGGATTCGTTGGGGATGATGATCCAGGGCCATACCACCACGGTGCCGGTCAGCCTGGAAGATATGGTCTATCATACGCGCTGTGTCAGCCGTGTGGCCACGCATTCTCTGGTCATTGCGGATCTGCCGTTTGGCACCTACACTGACCCCAAACGCGCGTTGCGTTCGGCAGCGCGCCTGGTGCAAGAGGGTGGTGCCCAGATGGTCAAACTCGAAGGCGGCAGAGAGCGGGTAGAGGTAGTCCAGGCGCTGGTGAAAGAGGGCATCCCGGTATGCGGCCACCTAGGGCTTCTGCCGCAGTCGATCCATCGCTTAGGTCGCTACCGGGTCCAAGGGCGCGAGCCTCAGGCGGCGCAAAGGTTGTTAGAGGATGCCTGTCTTTTGGAGCAGGCAGGAGCGGAGCTATTGGTGTTGGAATGCGTTCCAGCCACCCTGGCCGAGGCGCTTACCGCTGAAGTGGCGATTCCCACCATCGGCATCGGCGCCGGCCTAGGTTGCGACGGTCAAGTGCTGGTGCTCTATGACCTGTTAGGGCTGACGCGCAAGCTCCCACGCTTCGCGCAGGATTTCCTGGCTGGCAAAAGCAGTATTCAGCAAGCCGTGGCCGACTACGTAGCGGCGGTCAAGGAAAAGCGCTTTCCAACCGAACAGCATGTTTACCGGTGAGACGAGGATGTTATGGGTTCAATCAGTTTCGGAGCTGCGCGCGCAATTGGCCGTTTGGCGTAAAAGCGGTGATGATATCGCGCTGGTTCCCACCATGGGCAACTTGCACGCCGGTCACTTAAGCCTGGTGAAAGAAGCCAGACAGCGGGCCAGGCGGGTGGTAGTGAGCCTCTTCGTCAACCCGCTGCAATTCGGCCCGAATGAAGATTACGCCCGCTATCCCAGAACGCCTGAGGAAGACCGGCAGAAACTGCTCGAATTTGGGGTGGACGCGTTATTTTCTCCAAGCGTGGAAGAGATGTACCCGCGTGGTCTTAAGCGGAGCGCTTTCGTAGAAGTGCCGACGCTCTCAGAAATCTTATGCGGCGCCTCTAGGCCAGCCCACTTCCGCGGGGTGGCCACGGTGGTGGCTAAACTGTTCAATCTGGTGCAACCAGACGTGGCGGTATTCGGCGAGAAGGACTATCAGCAACTGTTGATCGTAAGGCAGATGGTAGCTGACTTGAACTTCCCGGTGGAGATCATAGGCGTTCCTACCGTGCGCGAGCCAGATGGACTGGCGATGAGTTCACGCAACCAGTATCTTTCGCATGAGGAGCGGCTTAGGGCGCCTTGGCTATATCGGGCATTGTGCGAGGCCAGAGCGGCGATCTTAGCCGGTGAGCGCGATTTTAAAGCTTTAAGCGAACGCCAAATGCGCAAGCTTGAGCGAATCGGCTTCACACTTGACTATTTTGCGATCTGTCGCGCTGACGATTTAGCCACAGCCGATCCAGATGACCGCCCGCTGCGGATCCTGGCCGCAGCCTGGCTGGGGAAGACGCGTTTGATCGACAATCTGGGGGTGACATGAATCTGGACCGGGAATTCGACGCGCGCGCCCGGGAGTTGGTGGCTGTCGGTCGAATTTTGCACGAGCGGGGTTGGGTACCTGCTACCAGTGGCAATTTTTCCGCCCGCTTGAGCGATGGTAGTTTGGCCATCACCGTCTCAGGACGGCACAAGGGGCGGCTTACGGTCGACGACATCATGCGCTTGGACGCACAGGGGCATCCCTTGGATGGGCGCAAGCCTTCCGCTGAAGCGGCTTTGCACCTGGCTTTGTATCGCCGCTATCCCGAAGTTCAGGCGGTCCTCCATCCGCATTCGCCCGGGGCGGTCCTTGCCTCGCGCCTGTTTAAGGGTCAGGTGGTGCTGGCCGACCACGAACTTCTGAAGAGTTTGGAGGGGATCAAAACCCATGCCCAGCAAGTAGTGGTGCCTATCTTTCCCAACGATCAGGACATAGAGCGCCTTGCGCGGCGAGTGGAGGCCTACATCGACCACCAGGGCGACATCCACGCCTACATCATCGCCGGCCATGGCTTCTACACCTGGGGACGCAGCATAGAGGCGGCGCTGACTCGAGTAGAGGCGTTGGAGTTCATGTTCGAGTGTGAAGTCAGACTACACGGAGTAAGGCAACGATGAGCATTCTCACTATCCATTCCGAGAGCGGTTTCGAGCCTTTCGAGTATTATGTCGATCCGATCGAAATCGCTACTCGCCTAAAGCGGATCGGAGTCCAGTTTGAACGCTGGCAGACGGACAAGGAATTGGCCGAAGATGCAAGCCAAGAAACTATCTTGGCCTCTTATGCCGATTCCATTGAGCGACTGAAGCGACAATACGGATTTCAGGCAGCCGATGTGATCAGCGTCGCTTTGGACCATCCCGACCGCGAGGCGTTGCGTCAGAAATTTCTCGCCGAACACACGCACAGTGACTTTGAGGTGCGCTTTTTTATCGATGGACGCGGTCTGTTTTACCTTCATCCTGATGCCAAGGTCTATGCGGTTTTGTGCGAGGCCGGCGACCTGATCAGTGTACCGGCCGGAATCAAACACTGGTTCGACTTTGGCGAGCGGCCTAACCTTAAAGTCATACGCTTGTTCACCACTCCGGAAGGCTGGGTGGCGCAGTACACCGGAAGCGACATTGCCGACCGCTTTCCCAGGCTAGAGGAATACCTGGAGCGGATGAGATGATCCAGGCCGTTGTTACCGACATAGAGGGGACGACTTCGTCTTTGTACTTCGTTAAAGACGTGCTGTTTCCTTATGCGCGCGAGCGTTTGGCGGATTTCGTCCGCGCCTACCGCGACGATCTTAAGGTTATGCCGCTGCTTGAGGAAGTTAGGCAAATCTGTGGGCGCAATCTGAGTTTGGAGGAAATCATCGCCCAGCTTTTGGAATGGAGCGACCAGGATAAAAAAATTGCCCCTTTAAAAGCGCTTCAGGGGATGATTTGGGAGCAAGGCTACCGGAAGGGTGAATTTTTAGGCCACGTCTATCCCGATGCAGTAGCTAAGCTCAAGGCCTGGAAACAAGAAGGCATTCGCTTGTACGTATTCTCCTCAGGTTCAGTAAAAGCGCAAAAGCTTCTATTCGGTCATACGCCATGGGGGGACTTGACCTATTTGTTTTCAGGCTTTTTCGACACCCGTACCGGTTCCAAACAGGACCCTGAAAGCTATCGCAGGATCGCCGCCGAGATCGGGCTGGCACCTAAAGCTATCCTATTCTTGTCGGATAGCGTGGCAGAGCTGGATGCTGCAACGGCGGCAGGGATGAAAACGGTTTGGCTAGTGCGCGAGGAAGGCCTCCAAGCCAAGGGCAGTTACTTGAAGGTTAAGGATTTTTCTGCAATCGATTTGGCTAAATTGGCATAACCTATTAAATTTGTCGGAAAAGAGGATATAATGAGAATCAAATTTTGGCAAATCGGGTGGCTAATCATAAGCGTGGCTGGCTGTGCGACTCAGCCTAAGACCCAAGTTTCCCAGACAGGCAACGATTTCCCGACCCATGCGCGGGCGGAATACGTATTTGAGTGCATGCGCAAGCACGGTGGCCAAAATTACGACAATCTTTACCATTGTAGTTGTGCCTTGGACGAGTTGGCTAAGAACCTGTCCTATCAGGAATATTCTGAAGCGGTGGCGTTCACCAAGCTTCGTTCCATGCCGGGAGAGGCTGGAGGGGTGTTTCGCGACCCACCTAAAGCGAATGAGCTGCGGGCCAAGCTTAAAGCTATAGAAGAGGCCGCCGAGGCGGTTTGTTTTGTAAAGTAGAGAATTTAAGGTTCTAGAACATGGGAACTGAAGCAAGGCATAAAGCCAAAAAAGTCAAAATCGCCCGCGGACGCCTGGTAGACCTTAAGGCGCTTGAGGAGGTCCGAGAGCTTTTAGGGAACGAGCCAAGGCGCAGGGATTTGCTGATCGAGCATCTGCACAAAATTCAAGACGCCTATCACTACATCTCGGCTAAGCACTTGGTAGCTTTGGCCTATGAGATGAAGCTTTCCTACGCCGAGGTATACGAGGTCGCAAGCTTCTACCACCATTTCGACGTAGTCAAAGAAGGTGACGCTCCTCCACCTCCCTTGACCGTGCGGGTGTGCGACTCGATCAGCTGCGCTATGGCGGGCGGCCAAAAGTTGCTTGAGACGCTTAAAAAAGATGGGCTTGGTGAGGGCGTGCGGGTGTTGCCTGCCCCGTGCATGGGTCGTTGTCAACACGCGCCGGCGGCCGTCGTGGGACAAAATCCCATCGATCTTGCCACGCCGGAGCAAGTGGTAGCGGCGGTGGAAGCCAAGGCGGTGGAGGCGCCGGTGCCGGGCTATTTAGGGTTTGAGGCGTATCTGGACCGGGGAGGATACCGCTTGCTTGAGGACTGCCTTAAAGGTCAGCGCAGCCGGGAAGAGGTGATCGCCGCGCTCAAAGACGCAGGCCTTCGTGGTTTGGGGGGTGCCGGCTTCCCCGCCGGGTTAAAATGGGAAATCGTGCGCAAATACCCTCCTCCCCGCTTGTTGGCGGTCAATATCGATGAGGGCGAACCTGGCACGTTTAAGGACCGCCATTATCTCGAGTCCGACCCCCACCGTTTCTTGGAAGGGATGCTGATTGCCGCCTGGGCGGTGGAAGCTAAAGAAGTCTATATCTATTTGCGCGACGAGTATCCTGCCTGCCGCAAGATTCTGCAGGCCGAATTGACAAAACTTCAGGAGGCAGAGCATCTTTCACCCTTGCCCTCCATTCACTTGCGCCGCGGGGCGGGGGCTTATATCTGTGGGGAGGAGTCGGCGATGATCGAATCGATCGAAGGCAAGCGCGGGATGCCGCGCCTTCGCCCGCCCTACGTAGCGGAAGTGGGTCTGTTCGGGCGCCCGACTTTGGAGCACAACATGGAGACCCTCTATTGGGTGCGGGACATCGTTGAAAAAGGGCCTTCTTGGTTTACCTCGTTTGGGCGGCGCGGGCGAAAAGGGCTTCGTTCGTTTTCGGTTTCAGGCCGAGTGCAAAAACCGGGTGTGCACTTGGCGCCAGCTGGAATCACCGTGCGCGAGTTGATCGACGAATACTGCGGCGGAATGCTACCGGGCCACGAGTTCTACGGCTATTTCCCGGGCGGAGCTTCAGGCGGGATCTTGCCGGCTTCGCTGGGCGATGTGCCGCTGGATTTTGATACCCTAACCCCTTACGGTTGTTTTATCGGTTCGGCAGCGATCATCGTCTTCTCCCAGCACGACAAGGCCAAAGACTTGGCTTTGAACGCGATGCGCTTTTTCGAGGACGAATCCTGCGGTCAGTGTACTCCGTGCCGAGTCGGTACGGCTAAGGCAGCGCAATTGATGGCCGAAGGCGACTGGGATCCAGAGAAACTGGAAGACTTGTGCCAGGTGATGGCCGATGCCTCGATCTGTGGACTAGGCCAGGCGGCACCCAACCCGATCCGCTGCGTGTTCAAATATTTTCCCCATGAGCTGGAGGGCTAAAACGTGGTTGCAAATCCCAAATATATGAACGAGCTGAGAACCGTCACGTTTACCTTGGACGGGAGGGAAATCACCGCGTTTCAGGGAGAAACGATTCTCCAGGCCGCCAAACGCTATGGCATAGAAATTCCCCACCTATGCTACAAGGAAGGTTACCGCCCAGATGGCAATTGCCGCGCTTGCGTGGTAGAGATCGAGGGCGAGCGGGTGCTGGCGCCGTCTTGTTGTCGGGCGCCCAAGGAGGGGATGAAGGTGAAAGCCGAAAGCGAGCGCGCGCTCAAATCCCAAAAGCTGGTTTTAGAGCTGCTTTTGTCCGACATGCCGGGACAGGGTAAATCGCCTTACCGTGACGACTCAGAACTGGATTATTGGGCAGCCAAGCTCAAGGTCAGCCAGCCGCGTTTTCCTTCGCGCAAGCAACCGCAAGCCGATTTCTCCCATCCGGCCATGGCGGTGAACCTGGACGCTTGTATCCAATGCACGCGCTGCGTGCGCGCTTGCCGCGAAGAACAGGCCAACGACGTGATCGGCTACGCTTTGCGCGGCGCCAAAGCCAAAATCGTATTTGACCTCGACGACCCGATGGGCGAAAGCACCTGCGTAGCTTGCGGCGAGTGCGTCCAGGCTTGTCCTACCGGCGCTTTGATGCCTAAAGGCGAGGTAGGCCACGCGGTGGTAGACAAACGGGTTCATTCTGTTTGCCCTTATTGCGGGGTAGGATGCCTTTTGACCTTTAACGTCAAAGACAACCGCATCCTCTATGTCGAGGGGCGCGACGGCGAGGCCAACCACAGCCGGCTGTGCGTCAAGGGTCGGTTTGGCTTTGATTACGTCCATAGCCCTTATCGTTTGACCAAACCTTTGATCCGCAGACCTGGGGTGAAAAAGACCGCTGAGCTTTTGGACCCAGCCGAGACAAACAAAGTTTTCCGCGAAGCGAGCTGGGAGGAGGCGCTGGACTTTGCCGCCCAAGGCCTAAAGCGCATCCGCGACACCTATGGCCCCAAAGCCTTGGCCGGATTCGGTTCGGCCAAGGGCAGCAACGAAGAGGCGTATCTGTTCCAGAAGCTGGTCCGCACCGGTTTTGGCAGCAACAACGTCGATCACTGCACCCGCCTGTGCCACGCTTCTTCGGTCGCCGCGCTGCTCCAGTGCATCGGTTCTGGGGCGGTGTCCAACCCGGTCGCCGACGTGATGAAGGCCGAGGTGATCTTTTTGATCGGCTCTAACCCCACCGTCAACCATCCGGTAGCGGCGACCTGGATCAAAAACGCTGCGCGCAAAGGGGCTAAGCTGATCGTCGCCGATCCCATCCGCACCGAGATCTTTCGCTTTGCCACTCATCCCCTTCAGTTCCGCCCCGACACCGACGTGGCCTTGCTCAACGGGATGATGCACGTCATCGTCGAAGAAGGGCTTTACAATCGCAAGTACATCGAGCGCTACACCGAAGGCTTTGAGCAGCTTAAGGCGCATCTTGAGAAGTATTCCCCCGAGCGGGTAGCACCGGTGTGCGGGATTGAGGCTCAGATCATCCGCGAGGTGGCGCGCCTATATGCCACTTCCAAAGCTTCGATGATCCTATGGGGGATGGGGATTTCGCAGCACGTTCACGGCACCGACAACGCGCGCTGCTTGATCTCCTTGGCTTTGATGACCGGCCAAATCGGTCGCCCGGGGACGGGCCTTCACCCTTTGCGCGGGCAAAACAACGTCCAAGGGGCGTCCGATTCCGGTTTGATCCCTATGGTATTTCCAGATTACCAATCCGTCCGGGACCCTAAGGCGCGTGCCAAATTTGAAAAACTGTGGGGGACCAAGTTGGATCCTGAACCTGGCTTGACGGTAGTCGAGGTAGTCCATGCGATCGAGAAAGGGAAGGTGCGAGGAATGTACATCGAGGGAGAAAACCCGGCGATGTCCGATCCCAACCTCGCGCACGCCAGGGCAGCGCTCGCCAAATTGGAGCACCTGGTGGTACAGGATATTTTTTTGACCGAGACGGCCGGCTATGCCGACGTGGTGTTGCCGGCTTCGGCCTTCCCCGAAAAAACCGGCACCTTCACCAACACCGACCGCCGGGTGCAGCTTGGCCGCCAGGCCATAGCTCCTCCTGGAGAGGCGCGTCAGGACTGGTGGATCATCCAGGAGATCGCCCGCCGCCTTGGGCTTGACTGGAATTATTCAGGACCTGAAGAGGTGTTTGAGGAGATGCGCCAAGCTATGCCTAGCATCGCCGGCATCACTTGGGAGAGGCTGGAGAGGGAGGATTCGGTCGTCTATCCCTGTGAAAAAGAAGGCGATCTAGGGAAAGCGGTGCTTTTTACCGAAGGTTTTCCAACTCCAAGCGGCCGGGGGCTGTTCGTGCCAGCGGAATTCATCCACGCCGACGAGCTTCCGGATGCCGAATATCCGTTTGTGTTCATCACCGGTCGCCAGCTGGAGCACTGGCACACCGGTGCGATGACCCGCCGTTCTGAAGTGCTCGATGCGATCGAGCCGGATCCTGTGGCCGAGATGCATCCGCAGGACTTGGAAAAGTTAGGTGTCCAACCGGGAGGGTTGATCACGTTAGAGTCGCGGCGCGGACGAGTGACGGCGTTTGCCCGGCCAAACTTAGGCATGCAGCGCGGTACCGTGTTCATGGCCTTCTGCTACCAGGAAGCTGCGGCCAATCTTCTGACCAACGAGGCGCTGGACCCGGACGCCAAGATTCCTGAGTTTAAGTTCTGCGCCGTGCGGGTGTACGCCGGCGGCGAGTTGAGGCTACACGCAATGAGGTAGGGAGCGATCGGCGAGTCGGCTTAATTCAATGTAGCCAACTGCTTCGTGATTGCATAAATAGGAGGTTGACTTTTGCCTGAAAATACTTCAATTTACCGCCTCAAGGAACGGGCGGGAAGATTTCCTGCCATCCTGCAAATTTTTAACCCTACCACCTTAAAAACAATGAGGAGGATCGTATGAAAAAACCCTTAAAAAACGGCCTAATCGCAGCTGCCGTAAGCTCGGTGCTGATGGCCGCTGGGGCGCAAGCAAACCAAGAAGTGATCAATCTTTCCAAGAATCCAGCCAATTGGCCCATCTGGGGGGGTAACTACT